>PLXF01000055.1 GCA_003151315.1 Parachlamydiales bacterium | reverse complement strand
ACAAAATTCGGATTTAACTGGAATTTTAACCCTAAATTGTTGATGATACTCACTAAAGGGAACCACATACTTATGTCCAAAGAAGATTTGACTACCGAATGGTTAAGAAAGAAATTCAAAAATAACTTTGACCTATGCAGCTTCTCGATCAATATCGGTCGAAATTTAGTCATGGGCGGGGGATACCAAGGTACTCTGGGCGATCTTCTCGAGCTTATCGATAAAAGAGCGACCGAAGATCAGGAAAAAAACGAACTGCGCGACGCTTCAGAAAAATAATTTTCAATGAAAATTCTTATTACATCGGCCCTCCCTTATGCCAATGGTCCTCTCCATTTTGGACATATTGCTGGGGCCTATTTGCCTGGAGATTGTTACGCCCGTTTCCAAAGACTGAAAGGAAACGAAGTCCTCTATTTATGCGGCTCCGACGAGCATGGAGTGGCGATCACTCTAAGCGCCGAATTAGCAGGCCGCACCCCGCAAGAACATGTAGATCTTTTCCACAGCATCAACCTCTCTTTTTTTAAGCATCTCGATTTTTCCTTCGACCACTACAGCCGTACCACTTGGCCTGGCCACGTGCCGACTACGCAGGAGTTTTTCCGCGCTCTTCAGGCTAAAGGTCTTATCGAAGAACGGACGGAAAATCATCTCTATTCGGAACAAGAAAAGCGGTTTCTGGCAGACCGTTACGTTGTTGGGACCTGTCCCAAATGTGGTTTTGAAGAGGCTCGAGGAGACGAGTGTCAGCGTTGCGCGGCCTCTTATGAAGCGACCGACCTAAAAAATCCCCGCTCTAAAATGACCGGCTCCCCCTTGATCCTTAAACCGAGCATGCACCTCTATTTGCGTTTCGATCTCTTTAAAGAGCGTTTAGCCGAATGGATCGGGAAAAAAAAATGGAAAGAGAACGTCATCCATTTTGCGATGCGCTATATTGACGAGCTTAAGCCCCGAGCTATCACCCGCGATTCTACTTGGGGAGTTCCCGTCCCTGGTTATCCCGACAAAGTATTCTATGTCTGGTTTGACGCGCCGATCGGTTACGTTTCGGCCGCTCAAGAGTGGGCCGAGCAAAAGGGAGAGCCCGATGCGTGGAAAGACTACTGGCTGGATGAGAAAACAAAACTGGTCCATTTCATCGGCAAAGATAACATCCCGTTCCATACTGTTTTCTTCCCCGCGATGTTAATGGGGCAAGATCTCCCTTATAAACTGCCCGACGAAGTGCCTGCCAATGAGTTTTATCTTCTTGAAGGGCGGCAGTTTTCTAAATCGGACGGTTGGACCATCGATCTCGAAACTTTTTTTTCCCGCTACAGCTCCGACCAGATCCGCTACGCGATTGCCGCCAATGCTCCTGAAACCGCCGATTCTGAATTTAGCTGGAAAGATTTCCAATCCCGCTGCAACGCAGAGCTCCTCGGTAAATTAGGGAACTTTGTCAACCGCGTTCTCGTTTTTACGAAACAACATTGCGCGGCTGAGGTTCCTCCAAGAGGGGAGTTAGATGAAGGGGATCGGCAATTTGTCGAGCAGATGAACCGTCTCGTCGAATTGGCCAGTCACTGTTACGAGACTTTCCATTTGCGTAAAGCGAGCCAAACAATCATGGAGCTCGCGCAGGTGGCTAACGTCTATTTCGATACCCAAAAGCCGTGGGTTTTAGCGAAAGATCCTGCGAAAAGAGAAAAACTGTTAACGGTTATTTCTCTATGCATCGAATGCATTAAAACCTTAAGTCTCATCGCCTCTCCCATTATCCCCGCATCGGCTGAAAAAATCTGGAAAATGCTCGGCTGCATAGGAAAGCTCGCAGAGGGCTCCTGGGATCAAATATGTAAAACAGCTCTTCCTCCGCATCAAAAACTGGGAGAGATACAGATTCTATTTCGGAAAATCGAGGATAGTGAGATCGAAGAAGAGATTGCCCGTTTAGGAAAGAAAAGGGAAAAACAGACCATGACAATTCCAGAAACAGCTCCAACTTACGAGCCCCTCAAAGCTTCTATTGCCTACGAACAATTCCAACCCCTTGATTTGCGAGTCGCTCAGATTGTCGAAGCGGTTAAAGTCCCCAAATCGAAAAAGCTCCTTAAGCTTCTTGTCGACTTAGGCTTTGAAAAGAGGACGATCGTATCGGGAATTGCCCTTTCTTACGAGCCCGAGCAGCTTATCGGCCGTAAAGTGATTATCATCGCCAATCTAGCTCCTGCCACCATTATGGGGATAGAAAGTCAGGGGATGGTTTTAGCGGCCAGTCTCCAGACGAGCCTAGAATTGCCTCAGATTGAAAAGCTCCCTCCTGGATCTGTTGTCTCTTAATTAATTTATTGATAAGATTCGATTTTCATGTGACAAAGGAGAATCGATGTCAATCGTTGCCAATTATGAGCGGATGGTGGAGTCTCAACTTAGAGACCTTCAACACAATCATCCCAGCACCTTAGAAGTTCTCATTGCAAAAAGTCGGATAGGTAATATTGAGGATCGTGCCTTTAGAGGGCAGTCGAACTCACGCCATCCTTTATTTACGATGGGCAGTGAGATTTCTCTATTAAAAAAGCGGAATCTATTAGAAACCACAGGGCAAATAGCCCCTCGAGTAAAAGCTATTGTAGATCGCCTCTTCCCAGCTTTTAATCGGCAGAGGAGGAATTCTGACGGAGCCATTCGCTACGAAGCAGAAGAGATGAAAGCGCCCAATCCTACAGCCGGGCATATTCCCCCTCCTGTATCTTCTTTTTACCAGGTCAACTCTACAGTATTGCTAAATTTTAGCCCGAACATTACGAAATGCTATGTCATACCATTTATACGAATCGACCCGTAACAGATCCCTATTTGTTATAATGGAGTTCCAGTTGTTGTGATTGGACAGGCTCGGGCTGAAAAGTGGCTGAAGTTTGCCGCATCGCTTTAATGAGGCCCGTGTATCTCTTTTGCACCTGGTCGTTTTGGATCGCAATCGCAATCGCTTTTGTGGTCCCTACGATATACACCTGTCGTTTCCCTCGAGTAACTCCCGTATACAGTAAATTACGATGGAGGAGTTTAAAGTGGGAAGTATGGATAGGTAAAACGACGCAAGGACATTCACTTCCCTGATATTTATGAACAGAACAGGCATAGGCTAGGACTAGTTCATCGAGCTCGGTGAAGTCGTATTCAACCTCTATGTTATCGAAATCGACCACCATAAGCCCCTCCGCGACGTCGACTTGTATAATCCTCCCAATATCGCCGTTATAGACATGCTTATCGTAGTTATTTTTGATCTGCACGGNNTGAAATCTCCGGCCAGCTCGGAAAAGGGGCGTATCTGAAGGGTTAAGTAGATTTTGTAGCGCATCGTTGAGCATTTCGGCGCCAATGACTCCTTTACGCATCGGAGAGAGGACCTGGATATCATCGAAGGGATTGAAATGCCACCTATCGGGGATCTCTTTAGAGACCAGTTGCAAAATAGTCTCCCGAATCGCTTCCGGAGTTTCTGCTTGAATGAAGTGAAAATCGCTTCTTTCGTGAGTGGTGATTTCGGGAAATTCCCCCTGATTAATTCGGTGGGCGTTCGTAATAATTTTAGAGCCCTTAGCCTGCCGAAAAATCTCCGTCAATCGCGTGACGCCGATAAGTTCCGACTGAATCAGATCGCGCAAAACGGTCCCAGGCCCTACGCTCGGTAGCTGATCGATATCGCCTACCAGAAGCAGCCGAGCGGAGCTCGGGAGCGCTTTCAGCAAATGGAATAAAAGGGGAGTGTCGATCATGCTCGCCTCATCGACGATGAGCAGATCGCAATCGAGAGGATTATCTTTGCCCCGTTTAAATCCGCCGGCGACAAAATCCATCTCAAGGAGCGCATGGATAGTAAAGGCCTTTTTCCCCGTGATTTGCGTCAGCCTTTTTGCGGCTCTTCCTGTCGGCGCGGCCAAAGAAATTTTCGAAGTGAGTTTAGCCGAGATGGTTAAAATGGCTTTAGTGATCGTGCTTTTTCCCGTACCCGGTCCCCCCGTAATGATGTGGACCTTATCGATTAGCGCCTTAATCACCGCCTCTTTTTGCTGCAGAGCAAATTCGATGTTTAGCTGCTCTTGCACCCAAATGGCCGCTTTTCCCGTATCGATCGAGCGGATCGCCAGTTCCCCTTTGGCTAGTCTCACCAAATCGCGGCTAATCCCATATTCGTAGGCATAAAAGGGTCTGAGCCAAATCAAAGACTCTTCCAATTCATCTTGAGCCAGCACCTTTTTGTTCACCATCTCCTTCACTTGCGTTTCTACGAGAGAAACGTCAACTTCCAGAATCTGGCAAGCGAGCGGCAAAAACTCCCGCAAAGGGAAACAGGTATGTCCATCCCCAGTCATCTCCCACAACACATGCTCAATGCCGGCGCTGATCCGCTCCGGCGACTCCAAGGCAAAACCCATCCTTTGGGCGATGGTATCGGCTAGTTTAAATCCAATCCCAAAAATATCTTTAGCGAGCTGATAGGGGTTTTCCTTCACCTTTTCGATGCTCTTATCGCCGTAAGCTTTAAAGATTTTTTGGGCATAAGCGGGGGTGACTCCGTGCGTTCTCAAAAACAGCATCACATCGCGAATTGAGCGCTGTTTTTGCCAGCATTCCTGGATGCTATCGAGCCTTTTTTTACCCAACCCCTGAATTTCCAAGAGGCGTTGCGGCGTCTGGTCGATCACCTGCAGCGTATCGGCGCCGAAGCGATCGACGATCTTTTTGGCATAGCCGTGTCCGATCCCTTTGACAAGGCCCGATTCCAGGTATTTTTGGATTCCCACGACATCGCAAGGGGATTCGATCACATATTCGGAGACTTCGAATTGGCGGCCGTGGGAGGGGTGGTTTTTCCATTCCCCGCCGCACCGAACCGTCTCGCCCGGGTGGACTGAGGGGATGTAGCCCCGGATTACAGTAAAATCTTTTTTATTCGTTTCTTTAAGTCTAGCGACGGTGAATCCATTTTCCGGTTGGACAAAGACGATAGCTTCGATATATCCAGAGATCTCTTCCACGGCGCCTCTTAAGCAAAAGAGCTACTTTAACAGGTTATCCTCTTCATGCTCAAGGTCAAAATAGTTGTCAAAAATAGCGCAGTTGAGTAGAATCGAGCTTCTTCTATCCGTTCCGGGTTAGCTCAGCGGTAGAGCAGTGGACTGTTAATCCATTGGTCGCAAGTTCGAATCTTGCACCCGGAGATCCTTTATAAGAAATCAAGCAGGTTTCTTCTTTTCTAACAGGTATCTCAATACGAAGGTCCCCCGAACCTTCTCCGTGTGTCCACAGCCAAAAAACGATTCTTCAGGTTGTTTCGTTATATACACAAACCGATTCTTGAATCAACTTGTGTATAAAGCTGAGACGCAGGGAGGTCTATCTTATTTCGTATTTATTTAATATGAGTGTAGCTGTTACAAAGAAAAAATGCCATTCCTTAAAAATAGTGTTTGTGTTTTTGGACTAACAATTATTGCCCCCTTAAGTGCTATACCCGCAACGTCTACCTGGATTGCGACAAGTCCAGAACATGATATGAATGCTCCTGAAAATTGGAATCCTCCGGGAGTCCCCTCGGGTGTGATACAAGTTATTTTTGATAGTTCTGTTGGGAATGTCGATTTGAGTCCTACTCAATCAGTCGATAATTTCTCTGTCTGCTCTCTTTTTTTTCCAAACAGTGCATCTCTATTTACAATCCAATTTAATAATCATGAGGTTGCATTAAATGGACTTGGCATTACGGGCTCGCTAACAAACGCGACAATAAATATAACAAACACGAATAATCTCACTGCTCTAGGAAATCAATTCTCATTTAATCGAAACGATACTTCTTCTTCAGGTAGCGCCGTTCTGAGTGTAAGCAATGTAGGCTCGCAATTGTTGAATAGTTCGGGCGTTGCGCTTAGTAATCTGGACAATCAATTTTTTGTGCAAGGTCCCTTCTCTATGTTGAATGGAGGGTCTCTTACTTTAACAAACACAGGAAGTGATAGTTCTCACGGGACAGGTGGGAATCAGATTTCCTTCATGACCGCCTATCAAGCCCAGATTATTAATATTAATAGTATTGGAGATAATGCGACTATTTCTCTTTCTAACAGCGGTACGTATAGCGGCAGTAATAGTTTGACTGGAAATAGCATTGGATATGTATTAAATGGTCAATATTATAATGCGGATGCGTTTGTTTCAGGTGATGCATTTAATTTTTCTGTAACAAATAATGGAGTCAATAGCGGGACATCTGAGGGGAGTAGCTCTGTTGGAGCAGTTGGGTCTTGGCAAATTAGCTTGGGTAATACATGTAATTTGGGTGACTCTAGTGCAGTTACAATTTCTAATTATGGTGAGAATAGCGGCAACAGTGGAACCAATGGCAGCAACGCACTCTATGTAGGGGTTGTTTATGAACATCAATTCTTTGTAAATGCACAATTTGTGGCAGGCGATGGTCTTAGTCTGACTGCTACAAACGTTGGTATCGATAGCGGCAGCGGCAGCGGGCAGACCTACGTTGGGTCTATCTCCACAATTGGTATCGATGGCGATCAGGTGATGTTTAATAATTCTTGCACTGTTGGCAAACACGCTGCTTTTGTTACGCAAAATAGCGGAACATGTAGCGGGAATAAAACAGGAGTCCTTACTGGCGTAGGCCAATTAGGCACTAGTCAAATGATATTTAATGGGGAATTTCAAGCAAATGACTTTTTAAATATCTCGATAACAAACAGCGGAACAGATAGCAGCCATACTATTAATGCGAATGGGATCGGAACCGTCTCGAGCAGTCAGCTTTTATTTGGTTCTGCTGCTGTCATTCAAAATAGCGCAGCCATTCATGTAAGCAATCACGGAAATTTTAGTGGCAATAATGCGAATCCTACAAGTTACGCGGGTGTTGTTGGAACTCCGCAATTTAAAGCCGTAGGTAACTTTGAGTCGGGTAATTCTTTTAGCTTGCAAGTTGAAAATATCGGGGAAGACACGGGGAGCGGAGCAGGACATAATCTGATTGGTTCTGTAGGAGCGCAGCAAGTTTATTTTCAGGGTTCTTGCACTTTAGGCAATGATGCTAACATCGCGATTTCCAACAATGGAACAAATAGCAATGTAAGCACGGCTAATCAAACGGGTTATGTCAATTTAAGTCAATTAGAGGTTGGTGGGAATTTCGCAGCCGGAACTGATTTGAGTATATCTATTACTAACAGAGCTGCTAATACAGGTAATGAAACTAACAATATCGGTTACGTTTCGGGTTCGCAGGCAATATTTAATGGTACTGCGACTTTAGGCGATGGCTCGGCTATTTCTGTAACGAATAATGGCTCTGTTGAAGGGACACAAATTTCTTTCAATCAAGGCTTTACCGTTTCAAGCGGCAAGGTAACAATTCAAGCAATCAATGAAGGAAGGCGCATTTCCGATATAGGCTTTCATATTGAAGGCGCCAATTCGGGTGGTAATGCAAATATTGTCTTAAAAGATAACCTGCTTGATATTCAAACATCTCCTCCGTCTTTTACGATCGGGGAACTCAATGGCGATAGCACAAGTGTTGTACAATCTACTCCCTCGCTAATTATCAACACAGACTCTTCTGTAAACGGCCTATTTTCAGGAGTCATTCAGAATTATTTAGCTACCCCTTTACTTTTGACAAAGCAAGGGACTGGCCAGCAGACATTATCAGGTGTAAACACGTATACAGGTCTAACGTCAGTTCAAGGAGGAGTTTTATCGATTACCGGATCAGTTGCGGGAGGCGTTACAGTCAATTCTGGAGGAACGTTAAAGGGATCGGGAACGATTGGCGGGCAGACTCGTATTGAAAATGGAGGTGTGCTTTCTCCCGGTAATTCGATTGGAACAATCACTCTTGGCAGTCTTGTTTTAAATTCGGGTTCTACAACTGTTATTGAGATAGCTCCTACAGCATCCTCTCAAGTCCATGTAACAGGCAGCGCAATGGTCGATGGGGGATTGCAAATTATTCAAGATCCAGGTGCTTTTGCGCGTCAAGGAAGTTATCTAATTTTAACGGCAGGGTCTTTAAGCGGCGTTTTTTCCTCTAAGAACACAATTCCCGGATTTACGTTTGATTTGTCCTATCTTGGAAACGATATTTATTTAAATTACGTTTTGGCTATCCCAACACAAGGACTTCATGGAAATCTTCTGATTGTAGCGAATTATTTAAATGCAGGAGCTCCTCCATCAAGCGGATTTACATCTTTAGCAGCTCTTTCCGGAGATACATTGGAGCAAGCGTTAAAAAGCGTATCGCCCGCTAGAAATGCCTTCGGGACTTATATCGCAGCGCAGACAGCATTTTCTCTTAGTAATCTTGTCAGCTCTCGGATCGATGGGTTTAGATTTTCAGGAAAGGAATCATTGCAAGATCAGTTTCTCTCAGCGCTCGTAGCAGATGCCACAGATAGGGTTGCCGCACCTGTGACAAGTAAAGGGCCTAAGAACAAGTACTCTGCTTGGATATCGGGCTTTGGAGAATTTGCACACCAAGCAGCCTCTCTACAAAACCCTTCCTTCAACTTTATCTCTGAAGCCGTTCTCGTTGGATTCGATTATCAGGGAGAAAATAGAGGACTCGCAGGCGGCTCGCTGGGATATGCCCATACTCATTATTCTGAAGAAAACAATGCAGGCCATGGCAATATCAACTATTACTTTGGCTCTGTGTATGGGAATTGTTTTATAGGGGATTTCTATTTATCTCCTGCTGGTTGGGGCCTATTTAACGAAACAGACAATACGAGGAATATCTCTTTCCCTGGGTTTTCTGAAAAGGCTCATGCAGAGATCTTTGCGTGGCAACTTGTCCCGCATTTGGAAGTCGGATATGACGTAGAGTTTTCTTGGGGCGATGTGATTGCCTTTACCTCTGCTGATTGGGCAATTTCTTGGCAAAGAGGCTATCAAGAACATGGAGCCTTTCCTTTCAATGCAAAGCAAAAGGCTAAGAGCAGCTCTATGGTGCGCAGCGAAACAGGTCTGAAATTCTGTCAGAAATGGGACAAGAGCTGGGGCGCCTTTTTCTTAAGAGAAAAGGCATCTTATGTCTTTGAAAAGCCCTTCGGCACAGGAACTGTAAACACATCTTTTGTGGGAACTCCTAGTAGCTTTACTGTTACGGCTGTAAATCAAAACCTCAATTTGGGATCCGTGGGTTTGAATTTTATCGCAGCCATCGGGAGAGAAAAGCCCTTTAAAGTAGACTTTGGTTTTGAAGGGGAATTTGGCTCTAACTACTGGTCAAGCGAGCTAAACGTAACGGTTAGTAAAGACTTTTAGTTTCGAAGGATCTAACGAGAACATCTGCAGTTTTTCTGAAAAGGTTAAACCAGTCGAAAGTTCGTAACGTAACCAGTAACTGGAGTTTATCTATAGAAATTGGGGGGTAAAATCGATTCAAAAAATCGCCCCAAAACAGTCAAATGCCGTAATCTTGCCGGAATATGGAGCTTCACTCTGCTTGAGCGAACGGAACATCTCTATAATATGTAGCGAAATTCATTTGTTGCCTACATCGCGCCGAGTTTTGTGCCCAGTTATGCGCGGAAACGGGTAGTGCCGTTTGTGAATTGCATAAATAAACGGTAGTCATGTTCTTCGATAAGAGTTTCTGAAAAATCAATTTCCTTTGGAGCTCTATGCAGAACCTTTGTTCCTTCGTACAGGAATCCTAAGGTTGCTGGTTGTGCAACAGATTCGATTTTGTCTATAATCTTATTCCATTCTCCAGAGAGCATAAGCTCAGTGTCGAGGCGGGTGAATTTTTTCAGATGTTCTTCGTCTCTAAAAAGGGTTTGCGCGTTGTCTTTATTGAGAATTCGAGTAGCCCAATTATTTATTGTGCCAAAAGAAACGAAAGCCTGTAAACCTGCCCTATCATCTAGGTGCCATATTCGATTAAGTGGGTCGGAGATATTTAATCTTCCTTTAGAAAATCGAACAGCAACTGCATCATTAGGAATCCCAAGACTTGAAAGTCTACTACTTAATGATAAAACTAAATCTTCAAATGGATTATTTGAATTTAAATCGGGTGTTTTACACGTAAAATTTGCACAATACCTGGATTCTCCTTTTTCAATTGCTTCTTTAGTTCCGGCTACGCTGCCTCCATTTGGTAATTCATAAAACATAGGTATACGATCTTCTCCTAATGCTTGGAACTCGAAATATTGCTTAATCATGGATAAATAAGGTTGAGTCACAGATTGAATAAGAGAATTAACAGCTCGATCTACCATTTGTTGATCGCAATTAGATGGAATCCCAATCGATGGATCTATGCTCATATTCGCAATGGATTCAGAGTTTGCAATTAAATTCATTGTTACCAATATTGTGTAATTAATTACATATATTACAATATATGGTGTATTTATACAACACTTTTTTTTTCAATTATTTTCAGCTAATAGAGATCTTAGTCACGGACTTTGTCCATCTGCCGGACAAAGTCCAGCTGAAGAGGGCTGGTAAGAGATAATTTTAAGGTTGTTCAGGTGCCTGCCACAACCTTTTGATTTTTTTGCATAATTCAGTATATATTTTATTTATAATTTACATGAAATTAAATTAATAAATAAAAAACATGACTCATCCAATTAATCAGATCGATCAATCCCGAGTTCAAAATAATTTAAAGAAAGAAAAAGCCTTTCTATGAAAGCCCCTATCTTTCTTTGTCTACCAGAATCTGGTAAGTGGAATGCCGATCTGTCTTGAGATTCTTGCCTTAAAAGCAGAAATACCAAGAAAAACCACCGCGATTCATTCTTAAAACCTAAAATAATTAATTGTATCCGAAATATGATTAAAAACAAAATCGAAACAAATGTCAACTATCAGATAAAATATTTATTTACTTATTTTTTATCGATTTCTGTTTAATGTAAAATAACTCGTGTGAGTAAATGGATTAGTTTAATTAATATAACTTTGTTTTTTATTATGAGTTTTGATTTACCGAGCCTAGAAATTCAACAAAAGCAGGAAAAAGAAGCTAGGCAAATCAAGCTCTTGGAAAACACATCTTACTACATTAAAATCTATCTCAATCCATACGGAAAATGGAGTATTGCATCTTCTCCAAAACAGAGGATCGATTTACTAAGAAACGCAGATGTAAATTGGACCTCCATATCGGACCACATCAGAGGCATGGACTATCAAGATTTTTTAGGCACGCCTTATTGGAAAGCCATAGCCGCCCACACCAAATATAAGGCTGGATATCGATGTCAGCTCTGTAACAGTCGCATTGGCTTAGTCACTCACCATAGGGATTATGGCATCCACGGACGAGAGCATGCCCATATGTATGATCTGATAGTGCTTTGCAATTATTGCCATCAGAAGTTTCATGATGCTGAAGGAAAAAAGGCCCGAACACATAACAGCCCTCCCAAATCTCGTCTCATAGTTTTGGGACTTATTGTATTAGTAGTCGCATATTTTCTTATTTCAGGAGAGGTTTAATTGCTCTTTGGGACTCAGGATCGCTTGATCTTTTTTCGACAGTTCTGTACGATGGGTCTTATAAGTGGATCGGGAGTTCCCGATCGGCGTCTTGCCTCGGCGTAAGCCGGGGCTTTTCGCTTTCTAAGGGGTGACATTTTAGCCCCATTTCTTCGTATTCTGGATATCCCAACAGTTTCTCTTTCACTATATCAAAGGCCTTATTGGGCTGATCTTTTTTTAAGATATGCCTAGAGATCGGATGGGCGACCAAATCTGCCATTTGCAGACCGCTGCTGTTCGTTTGCTTATGAGCGAATCGGATATTCAGGGGGTAATGATCGGGGAGTCCTTGGCTCGCAATTTGATCGAAGGCTAAGCCCAGGTCTTGATCTTCAGGCTTACCTCTGCTTTCGGCGATGATGTGGGTGAGTAAGTGTTGTTGCCCTTTCTCTTGTAAAAACTCTATGGTTTGTTGGAGACAAGATCCTAGAGCGAGCACATAGGGATTTATAGAGCTCGAATCACTTCCGAGATATCGCTTATCAATAGCTGTTGCTGCGATTGAAAACGGAATGGTTCTGATCATTTCATTGAGCGAGTGTAGGAAAATCCTTCTGAGTTCCTCATTGAATAGAAACGAGAATTCTCCTTTTGATTTTCGGATCTCATGATTGTGCAGAACAACAAGGTCGTGTCCCCAGAAGTCGATTTTGAATTTGGCGACAGCTTGTTTGACGACCGAAATGTAATCGATTTTTCTGAAAATGCAAAATGCGAGCACAAAGATTGGGTTTTCCGGATTGATTGTCTTGATTCCGTGGTCACCGCTCTCATCAGCAAATACGATGTAATCGCTAAAATCATTTCGCATTTTAAAGAGCTTACTCGAAAGTGGATGAGCTCTCAAGATCTCTTTGAAAATATCGGAGACTTCACTACGGAAAAAATGCGGAAATTCAACGGAGTTGCAGGTGGACGCTGATTGATTCTTTTTACCTTTGTTTGCAGATTGCTCTTGGGAAAAATCAGAGTTTCTCTATAGACTTGAGCTGTTTTGGGTGAGGTTAGGTAACCTAAGGTAAGAGACGTCAGCGACTTTGGTGGACTGTAATCCATTGGTCGCAAGTTCGAATCTTGCACCCGGAGTTTCCTCAGTGGAATCCGAAGCCCTTTTGCCCGACGGCAAAAGACCGAATAATGGGGACACGTAAGGTCGAGTCCGAGGATTGTGATGAGCGACTTTAAGAATCCTTGTAAAGCCCGCAGCGCCGTCCGAAATATTGCTCGGATCATTAGTCCACACCGGATTGCATCATCTGAATATGTGTCGGGTCGGCCCCGATTGCCTGTTCGGCTGACACTGTGCCATTTTTGAATGGCATCTTCATTGAACCAAAAAGTGATGCTTCCCCGATTTATCAACGATTGATTATAATGTCGCCAGTTGCGGATGCGGTACTTGTCTTTTTTGCGGGGAGCGTGAGAATCCTTTTTTAGGAGTCTTAGACTTTCTGAGGGACATCGATGGGCCTCAAATTTTTTGACTAAGCAACAAAAACTTTACAGACTCATCGTTGCTAAGGCAAGAAGAACCTCATCCGCAGATATTTATGCAACAACGCCGGGTCGCATGCAAATTGTATTCTTATTTTATGATGGGATGACCGCTTTAGATGCGGTTGGCCCTCACGAGATTCTCTGTCGATTACCAGGCGCTAAGGTATATCGGGCAGCGCTTCATCCAGGAGAGATTCAAACAGACTCTCATTTGGTTTTAAAAGCCGAGATCTCTCTATCCGATATATCGCATGCAGATGTCTTGTTGATTCCAGGAGCTGGAAATGCAACCAGCTTGAGTAAACAACCGGAAATTCTAAAATGGATTCGATCTATTCATGCTACGACGAAGTGGACGACATCTGTATGTACAGGGAGTTTGATTTTAGGAGCAGCGGGCATTTTATCCGGCTTAAAAGCGACAACTCATTGGGCGGCCTTTGAGAGACTAAAAGCTTGGGGAGCGCACCCAACTCATCTTCGAGTAGTAGAAGATGGGAAGGTCATGACATCAGCTGGTGTATCTGCTGGAATTGATATGGCTTTGATCCTTACTGAAAAAATCGCAGGAACTCAATTTGCCCAAAGTTTGCAACTTGGAATTGAATATGACCCAAACCCTCCTTTTGATGTTGGATCTCCTGAGAAAGCGAACCCTGATATCCTGAAAGGCTTAAAAGCGCGTATGGTTGCTAGATTTGAGAATCTCGAATGAAATTGATATGAAAATTACTGGACCTGATGAAGATCAATCGCATCTTTTTTTAATCGGCAATTTGGGTATTGATCGATTAGAAGAGACTGGTTTTGGTGGCCGATGACTGATCAAGAACTAGTTGCTCTTAGAGAATCTCTGACCTTTTTGCATGTTGATGAGCTAAGAGAGGTTGCGGCTCAGCTGAATTTGCTCGAGAAAGGGTCTAAGATGGCCATTATTATACGCATTTTGCATTTCATGAAGACGGGACAAAAATTAACAGCCCCAAAATTCCCAGAATGCTCATGCGCCAAACGGGGGAAATCTTGTCCTTTAGAGGTAACTGGATTGATGTTAAAAGGTAGCTATAAGAATGACCTAAAAACGCGGTTGTTTTTTAAAAAAGTGATTGGGGCTCACTTCCATTTCACGGCCTTTGGGATCGATTGGTTGAATGAGCGTTGGATGCTGGGTAATCCGCCCACTTATCAAGAATTCGCGGATATGTGGGAAGATGAATATAGAAAACGGCAAAATGCACCGGCTTCTCCAAAAGAGGAGTGGGCTTATATTAGATTTGTGCAACGGTATTTGACCCATTCACCTGACAGTTCCCGTGATAGTTTAAATGTCGCCTGGGAAAACGAGCGACAGCGGCATAAAAGTATCGTCAAATCAATGCTCGGTATTTCTCCTTAAGATGCGAATTGTGTTGAGAATATGAATAATAAACAGTTGGTAATAGATGCTTTACTTGTACATCGCTTAGTTGCTCCCCAATTCCCAGCTCCATCAATATATGACTTACCGAATAATCTATAAAGATCCTCGCGGCAGTATACTTTATCTAAGGTTAACGGAGCTGGTCCGGTTACTGGCACTTGTGCCTTTACACGCTCTGCGTGTCCATGGTCTACAAAATATTGGATACTAACCTGTCCAGAAGCACACAAATCCGATATTAGATATTGACCCAATATTTTCTCCATGCCCTCTTTATTTATTTTATCCACCAAATCTATTCGTTGGAAATTCGTTTTTGTAATATTGCTATTTTGAATATGGCCAACTATTCGATCGCCAAGATCCCTGGCTTCCTGAATAGTAGACACAACTGTAGTTCCTAATGCCTATAACATTCGCGATAAAAAATAGATGGTGGGCGAATGATTCCAAGAGTCATGGAGTTTTTATTGGAAAGCAAACTCATTGGAGGAAAAAGGGCGGTTACTTGTCTCATCGAAATTTTACTGGAATCCATGCCTGCATCTACTTCAATCTTTGATGCACTCGTATAAAATTACCGCGGCTGCATCACTAGCCTGTATTCTGACGTGGGGCTCTGCCTGCCATTTACCAATAATGCTTAAACCGTGCCGTTCCAGATACTGTCCAATTTCTATCGGCTCGTAATATCTCACATGGTAGACCTCAACCTCTGTTCGAGAAATTGAATTCTTTTCCCATAGTTCATAACGAAAAAAACCCGTTTCAACTCGCGATGCTTGATCAAATTGAGAAAGGACGTTTAGAACAATTTTGGACCCATCTGGTTTATTGACCCACCTTCCTCTCCAAACTCCCTGAGGTTTACGGATAGCTCTTAAAGTTTCCACTTCGAAAACAAATTTTCCACCAGGTTTTAAACGGCCTGCAATGAAGGCGAGGGCTTGAGAGACCTGTTCAGAACTGATCAAATGACCAAACGAACCACTCGGAATGAAAATTAAATTATACATCTCTTCCAATGAGAAGGTTTCAAAGGTGGCCTCCAGCAAAGTAGTTGTTAATCCTCGTTCTTTGCATTTTTTACGGCATACATCGAGCATGTGCAGAGAACAGTCAAAACCCGTCACCGCATACCCTTGTTCAAGGAGAGGAACTAGAAATCGACCGGTCCCACACATCGGCTCAAGTATTGGACCGTTGGCCTCTTCTGCGTAACGTAAATAGCATTGGAGCGCATCCGCAGGCGCAGTCGGCTTGTCTAGATCATAGTACTCCGTGCAAAGCCCTTTATATGAACCCGATTCTTTATCCATAAAATTCATCATTCCTTAGTCTTTGATTAGAATACAGCGAGCGATGCTTCGTAGGCTACTTATTTTCTGATCCCTATAAAGAGAGGTAAACCATTACCCTATTCGTCATTAGCGACTCGATCACCCCAGAAGATTGAGTTCCTCGTATCAAAGAACCGGCAGTAAGAAATAACCTCCACCAGTTAGCTGATCGGGCTTTAGAGTTTTGCATGACCCAGACGCTAGTAAACCCCTCTCTCTAAAACCATCAATCATTCTTTAAAAAAATCCTCGCTTGACCCTTACGTATACGTCATTCCATAGAATGTGGGCATCCTTTAAAATCAAAGGGATATTAAAGGATGAGGAATCGATGGCTTACACAGTTAAAAAATTAAGTGAACTCTNNTTCTGAAACCGGCCTACCACGGCTCGAATGGGTACCGATATTACGAGGAAAAGGAGCTCTTGCAACTCCAGCAGATCTTGTTTTTTAAGGAGCTTGGCTTTTCGTTAAAACAGATCCAAAAGGTTCTTGGGAAAGACGATTTTGACCAACTTTCAGCTCTTTATTCTCACCGAAAGTCTCTAACCCTAGAATGGGAGAAAATAGGGGTGCTGCTCAAAACCATCGATAAAACGATCAAACACATGAAAGGAAAGAAAAAAATGAAAGACAAAGAAATTTTTGATGGTTTCAACATCACCTTAGTGAAGAAGGGAAAAGGGGTCGAATCCTATTCGGCAGCTGAAGAGGTCGTTGGGAAAAGCGTTAAAAACCCAACCAAAAGTGTCGCAGACGTTGAAAAACGGAGGAAAGCGTTCTACGAGAACATTACCAAAACGACTCATGCCATCTTCAGGGAGCTCGTTCATTGCATCGAAAAGGGGCTAGACCCGGATTCAGATGAAGTGCAACGGATCATCAAGAAGCATCATACTTCTGCGGAGCAGATTCACACGGCCACTCAGGAAGTGTATAAAGCTTTAGCGCAGCTGTACCAGGAGCATCCTGAATTCAGAAAGCAGCTAGACCCATTTCATCCGAAGCTCGCTACATTCATGGCGAAAGCTATGAAGGTGTTTGCTGATCGAAAACTGTCTTAATCTCATCCAACCACCTCCCTCCAGAAATGGGGGGAGGTTTCAAATTGCGACGCTAAGACTCCTTTATAGTGATTTAAAATTCTATT
>PLXF01000162.1 GCA_003151315.1 Parachlamydiales bacterium | reverse complement strand
GGTGCTGAACAACCTGTTCAAGCACACCCAGCTCCAGGACACCTTCGGCTGCAACATGCTCGCCCTCGATCATGGCTTGCCCCGAACAATGAATGTAAAACACTTTCTCTCTTCATGGATCGAACACCGGATCGATGTGGTCCGTCGCCGAACGCGCTTTGAATTAGCTCGCGCTGAAGCTCGCGCCCATATCTTAGAAGGGTATCTAAAAGCTCTTGACGATCTCGATGAAGTGGTTCGAGTGATTCGCGCTTCAACGAACCGCGACGCGGCCCGTACCGAATTGATGATGCGGTTTGATTTGTCTGAAAAGCAGGCCAATGCCGTTTTAGATTTACGCCTCTATCAACTGACAGGTCTCGAACATGAGAAGATCGATGCCGAACACAAAGACCTCCTCCAAAAAATCGCCCATTATAAAGCGATTTTAGCCTCTGAGGCGCTCGTTCGCGGCATCATCCGAGAAGAGCTGGAAGACTTGCGCAAAATCCACAAATCGGAAAGAAAGACCAAGATCGTCGCTGCGGAAGGGGAGTTCCAAATGGAAGACCTGATCGCCGACGAACAGGTGATTATTGCTATTTCGAGCGACGATTATATCAAGAGAATGCCCGTCGATATGTTCCGCGAACAGCGGCGCGGCGGAGCGGGTGTGATCGGCATGGAGATGAAAAAAGACGATGATACGTTAAAGGATATCTACGTCGCCTCAACGCATGACACCTTGATGATTTTTACCACGCTTGGCCGATGTTACTGGACAAAAGTGTGGCAGATCCCCGAAGCGGGACGCAGAACAAAAGGGCGCCCTCTCATCAATCTCCTCGAAGATTTGCAGCCCAATGAAAAAGTGGCCGCTATTTTAAAGGTGAAGAATTTTGAGGAAGAGGGAGCTTGTATCTTGCTCGCTACACTCAAAGGGGTGGTCAAGAAAACGGAGCTATCGGCATTTAGCCATCCTCGCCGTAAAGGGGTATACGCTCTGAATATTGATGAAGGGGATGAACTTATCGCAGCCCGGATGACCCATCCTGGCAAGCAGGTCATGCTCTTTACCCGTGAAGGGATGGCCGTTCGCTTCGATGAATCGCAAGTTCGCCCTGTCGGTCGAGTGGCTCGAGGCGTCAGAGGCGTTATGTTGAAAAACGAAAACGACAAAGTGGTGAGCTGCGAATGTGTCTCTCCCGATCAGAATATCCTCGTCGTTTGCGAAAACGGCTTTGGCAAGAGATCTCAAGTTGAGGATTTCCGCCAAACAAATCGGGGTGGGGTTGGCGTCCGCTCGATCATCATTTCTGAGCGCAACGGAATGGTGGTTGGCGCCCTCTACGTCACCGATGCCGATAGCGTCCTCCTGATGTCGTCGTCGGGCCAAGCCGTCCGCATTCCGATGGCCGATGTCCGCGTGATGGGCCGATCCACGCAAGGGGTCCGCCTCGTCTCGTTAAAAGAAGAGAACGATCTCGTTGTTGGCGTGCAAAAAATCGAAGCTGTTCAAGTGGTGTAAAATTTGATGAGATTGTCGTCTGGACTTTTGATCACATTTGAAGGGGGAGAAGGGGCTGGTAAAACAACCCTGATCGAAGAGGTCGCTCGCCAGCTTCAGAGCGAAGGGTACCCCCTGATTAAGACGAGGGAGCCTGGAGGGACGAAAATGGGGGAAGAGATCCGTCATCTTCTCCTCCAGCACTCCGATACAAAGGTCTCCCCTTATGCGGAGTTGTGCCTGTTTTTAGCCTCTCGAGCGCAGCATGTGGCTCAAGTCATAGGGCCGGCACTCGAAGAGAAAAAAATCGTTCTGTGTGACCGGTTTAACGATTCCACCATCGCGTATCAGGGCGCCGCTCGCGGCTTAGGTATCGATCGGGTCACCGATTTTTGCGCCTTTGCCTCTCAAGGGGTCGAGCCCAATCTGACCTTATATCTCGATATCGATCCAGCAATAGGTCTCAGTCGGGCTCAAAGGACCCGCGCGCAAGACCGAATCGAATCGGAAACGATCTCCTTTCACACCAAAATCCGCGAGACATTTCACTCCCTACACCGAGCCTATCCCCATAGACTCTATCTCGTAGATGCGGAGCAGCCAATAGCGAAGGTGTTTTCCGATGCGATGGAGCTTATCCACCGTTTAATTAGTCGCGAATGTCATGTTTGAGACGCTCTACGGCAATCAACCGATCAAGATTTATCTCCAAAAAGCGCTTGAAGAAAATCGCCTGCCGCAAACCCTCCTTTTTTCCGGTGTCGAAGGGATCGGAAAAAGTCTTTTTGCTAAAGAGCTAGCCAAACATTTGCTGCAAGGGGGAAGGATTGATGCAGAAACTCACCCCGATCTTCATGTGATCCGTCCCGAGGGAAAAAGCGGCCTTCATTCGATCGATGCGATCCGCACCTTGATCGATCAGGTATATGAAGCGCCCTTTGAATCCTCTGGTAAGGTCTTTATCCTCCACGATGCGGAGCGGATGCAGGCCCCCAGCGCCAACGCGCTACTAAAAACATTAGAAGAGCCCTCACCCGACACAACGATTATCCTTCTCAGCAGCGCTCCCCAAGAAATAATCCCGACGATCCTCTCCCGCTGCATGAAGCTCCCCTTCCAGCCCCTACCCGAAGAGGCGATAGCCTCCATTCTAACCGAAAAAAAACTCTCGCCCCACTTTGCTAAACAGGCCAGCGGCTCAGCATCCACCGCGATCCTATTGGCCTCCGATCCGTCGTTTAACGAAATGCAAAAGATTACCTTAAGTTTGCTCTCGAAAAAAAGAGGGTACGCCGACCTCTCTGATCAACTGGAAAAATTGGAAACGCTTTTAGAGTTGGTAAAAGAAGAAGATCCGGTGGCATACCACCGCCGGGTCGATTTGCTATTTGGAACGATTCTTATGTGGACTCGAGACCAGCACTTACGCCAAATTGGAGGAGCTCCGCTATTCTTTCCCGAAGAGATCGGCTCAGCCCTTCCCTTAAAGGAAGCCGAGTCGCTCATCCACGAGGCCCGAACCGGCTTTCAGCGCAACATTAAACTTACGGCTTGCCTGGAGCGGTTTTTTTTATTGTGCCATTAGGTTAAAAATTTTCGCAGTTTATCAAGGAGAGGCTTTTTGATCATATCCTGAATATCTTCATTTCGCGTGCACTGAGCAGGTGTTTTGCCGGCGCTATTTTTTATGTTAAAGGCAGGACATTCTTTCACATTATCAATGACGTATTCGATTAAGGATTGGCGATCCTTGCTACAAGCCCAGTGAAGGGGGGTATTATCTGTTCCATTTTTAGCTGATAGGTCGGCTCCCAGTTCAATGAGCCGAATAAAATTGGCCTTATCGCCGATATGAGCGGCCCAATGGAGGGGAGTAATGCCATCTTTATCCGCTTGTTTGATTGAGTCCACATGACGTTCCTCGAAGCTCTGGATGAGGGCAGAGGCCATTTCGCCGTTCCTGCTTTTCAGCGCAACGTGGAGAAGATTTTGGCCTTTCTCATTTCGGATATCCAATTTAAGTCCGAAATTTTGCAAAGTATGAACTAGGACTATGTTTCCGGTAGCAGCGGCTGCAAACATTAATTCCGCTTGTTGTTCTTCAGTTAGTGGTAATACAGGGGGCTCCGCAAGGGCTGCATCTAAGAAGGTAAATCCCGCAAATCGCAGATTGACGGGTCTATTTCGTGCGGCTTCTTCCTGCAATACTGTAAGCAGTTGAGTAACTAAGGCGGTACTTTCTTTTCCGATCGCTCCTAGTAACAAACTAGTAGGATTGTAATCGGGATTTTGAATGAGAAAGGCGAAAAAGTTACAGTAGAGATCGTTTGCGAGGGTATTCATTCCTACCAATTCTTTCTTCTCTTTATAGAGAGAAGAAGCGAGGTCCATTTGATTGTGAAGTATAGCGAGCTCAAAAGCCTTTTTAAAATCGCCCGATTCTTGTAGACAACGGGCCAACATTTCCCGGTCCCCTTTCTTTACAGCTTTTTCTAAGAGGGTATTGGTTGCCCCCATCTCTAATAAAGCATTGACAACGAATTTCAGCCCCTTATCATAGGCCTTTTCTAAAGGCATTTCTCCGAATTCACCAGCAAGATCGGTGCGAGCGCCATTTTCGATCAGGGTTTGGGCTAAATCTTCCCATCCATTTTCTATACATAGACAAAGAACGGTTTGCCCATCAGCATCTTCGCAGTCCAAATTTTCTTTTTTTAAGATCAGTTTTTCTGCCGCATCAAGAAATGGGCTTTCGGAGCGCAGAAACAAGAAGAGGGGAGTTGTATTTTCATGATCTGGTAAATTATTTGCTCCATTTTCAATCAGATCCGAGGCGATGCCCTCTGTCGGCGCGTAGTGCAGGACTGTTTTTCCTGTATTATCTTGTTGATTTGGATCGATTAGATGTACTAGGCGTTCAGCTAAGTCGAAGTGTCCTTTTTCTACTGCCCGTCTAAATGAATGAATATCTACCTGGGCTCCTTTTTGAATCAAGGCCTTTACTACATCCCAGTTTCCCTTTATGCAGGCTATTTCAATAGGTAAACAAGTTACATTCTGATTAGTCCCTTGATTGTATCCGGTCGACTTTTTATTGGTATTTATCCCCTTTTTTATGAGTTGAAGTGCGACGTCAAAATTTTCGTCAAAGATCATCTGATTTAATATGGTCGAATCGGTTGTAAGAAATTTAGAAAACAGGTCGAAAATTGCATCATTGACCCGGTTGTCCGAAGAAATGTTTTGTAATAAAAACCGGATAACCGCTGGCTTAGGGATTATTTCCACTCCATGGTCCACTAAACTTTTGATGATTTGTAAATTACCATGCATACAAGCGAGCTCAATTGGGTAGGATGTTATTTCTTCTCCGTCTCTATTTAGAGAGCATGTATGCCGATTAACATTTACTCCAGCTTCTATGAGTTGGATGGCTAAATCTGTTTGACCGTTAAAAATATATTGGTTTAAAAACACAGCATCACTTTCTGCTTGTTGAACAATTCCCCTTGCAATCATTAATTGCAAAATGGCCTTCGAAATTAGGTTTTCTTTTATGACTTCAGGCATTAGAACTTCATGAGCCGCTTTTACATCATCTGTTTTACCTCTCACGATGAGTCCGCGAGCAACCCAGTAATAATTTGTTTTGCACGCATCTATAAAGTTGGTGTCATTAAATATATAACTAGCAATAACGCCGAACAAATCTCTTATTTTTTCAATTTGACCTTTATTTAGGGGAGCATTGATCGCGCTGGGGCTTGAAGAGGTAATTTCTATATAATTTTCTGGGACCTCTAAGGGTAACTCATTCAATAAGTCATTATTACTTGCTCTTCTAACGATACTCATAGTTTTAGCCTTTTATTTGTTTTGTTATTAGTAATTATATATTAATTATATATTAAATTATAGTTTAATTTACTATAATAGAAAAAACTTAAGTTTTTTTGTTTTAACCAATTGATTTTGTAGTAATTACGTTTGGGAATGTTTATTTATAGATCCGGGGGATCCGCTCATTGAATTGGCAGAGGATTTCGTAGGGAATTGTATCACATTGATTAGCAATGTCTTGCAGTTTTATCTCCCGATCGCCTTGTTTGCCGATCAGAACGACCTCATCCCCCACATAGGCCTCTCCATTGCCCACATCCACCATGAATTGGTCCATGCAGATTGTGCCGATGATGGGGACTTTCTCTTCTCGAATAAGGACCGCCCCCCGATTAGAGAGGGCGCGTCGGTAGCCATCCCCATACCCTACCGGGATAGTGGCTACCCGGGTTTGTTGGGAGACTATATGGGTATGTCCATAACTAATCCCCGCCTTAGAGGGGACCACCTTAAAATAGGAGACCTTAGCTTTTAACGAAAGGCAAGGGGCTATCCCTGCTAAAGAGGGGGGATAGGTAGGGGGTAAATAACCGTAGGCGAGGAGGCCGGGCCTTACCATATCGAGATGGGCCTCGGGGAAATGGACTACCCCTTCTGAATTCGCTATATGTCGGATCAAGGGGCGGCTTTTAAAGAGGGGATTTTCTAGCAGGGTTAAAAAGGTTCCGATTTGGTCCAAAGCGATCGGATAACTGGGGTGGCTTGCTGAAGCGAAGTGGGAATAGATCCCCACAATGTCGAGAAAAGGATGCCCCTGTAAATGGGAGTAGAGTTCAAGGGCCGTTGTGGGTCGGACGCCCGTTCTATGCATCCCTGAGTCCACTTTGAGGTGGACGCGACATTTTTTCCCTAATTCCTCACATTTTTGTGCCGTCAGTTCGGCTTTATAAAAGGAGGCGATGGTGATTTCTACATCGAGTTCGATCAAATCTTCGATTTGCTCTTCATGGATGGCTCCAAAAACTAAGATGGGGGCGGTGATGCCGCTTTCCCGTAGCTGAGAGGCCTCTTGAAGGCAAGAGACGGCTAACATATCGACGCCCACCTCAACCGCAGCTTCTGCCATGGGGCAAAGACCGTGTCCATAGGCGTTGGCCTTCAAGGGTAAACAGATACGGCTAGCTCCCACATAATGGCGGATAATATGGATGTTTTTCTGAAACTGACCCACATCGATTTCAATCTGCGCGGGGTGAGGGTACTTCATCGGAGTTTTCCCGACCAGCCTAGTTTTGTGCGCAGAGTGGAAAAATATTCGTGTCGATGGAGATTCACGAGGTTGAATTTCCTCTCAGACCGTTTGATCGTAAAGGTCTCATTCGTGCTGATAGAAATAGAATCTAATCCATCGGCCCGGATTTCGACCGGATCGTAATCGCTTAAATATTGGATTTCGATCTGCCTTTCTGAAGTTAAAACGATGGGGCGATTCGAGATTGTATGGGGACAGATAGGGGTAATCACTAGAGCGTCGAGAGTAGGACTTAAAATAGGTCCTCCTGCAGCCAAAGAATAGGCGGTAGATCCGTTGGGGGTGGCGATCACAATTCCATCGGCGACGAAGGTGTTGACATATACCCCATCTACAATCAGAGCCAGTTCAATTAGGCTGTAATTTTGCCCTCGGTGAATTACGAGATCGTTCACAGCGTACAGAGTTTTGTTATGACCATTATGCCCTTCTAAAATTAGGCGGCGATCAATGGAATAGGACCCCTCCAATAGATCAGAGAGGCTGGGATATATGTCGGCTATAGGGACATCAGCCATAAAGCCGAGGTGCCCCAAATTAATGCCCAAGATCGGCGCTTCGATGTGGCTAAAACGGTTAGAAATGCGGAGAATCGTGCCGTCGCCACCCATCGCAATGAGAAATTTAATATCTTTGGGCTCTACGGAAGAGAGGGGCTCTGCGCCGATTTGGGCGGCTTTTTCGTCTTCGGCGACGACTCGCACACCCTGGTCGACAAGAAATTCCCGAATATGGGCCGCAAGCTCAAAGGAATGCTGCTTCCGTTCGTTTGGTAAGAGGGCGATGATCATGAAACTCCTGCAGGATCCGGGTTGCAATCGACTCGGCATCCAAGCCTAATTCTCGCATAAGGGACTGATTACTTCCAAACTGAACCCAAATATCGGGGACAGCAAAATTGAGCATCTCCAGATCGCGCAATTGGTTGCGGATGAGAAAGTCGTTGATGATCATCCCTAAACCACCACTTAATGAATGCTCCTCAAGGGTCGCTGCAAATCGGTATTGAGGGAGAAGTTCACATAAAAGGTCTGCGTCGAGAGGCTTAATAAAGACCGGATCGAGAATAGCGGCCTCAATCCCTTTTTCTCGCAACAACTCCCTCACTTGAAACGCAGTCGTGCAAGTATGCCCTAAAGCGATAAGGAGGAGATCTTTCCCCTCGGCGATCAGTTCCCCTTTTCCTGGCTCGCGGAAATGGAGCGGCTCGTCTGTTTCGCTCGTCTCGAGGTTAGGGTAGCGGATCGCGGCTGGCCGTCCCCAAGAGGAGCTGCTTTCCAGAAGCTCTTTGAGAACCTGCCCATTTCGGGGCTGCGCGATGATCATGTGGGGCATAGCGTTCAAAAAGCCGATATCGTAGATGCCGTGGTGGGTGCTCCCATCGGGGCCCGAGAGGGATGAACGGTCGAGCGCAAATACAACGGGAAGCTCTTGCATACAGACATCTTGGAACAAATTGTCAAAGGCGCGCTGTAAAAAGGTAGCATAAATGGAGGCGAACACTTTCATTTTTCGGCCACTGGCAATGCCCCCTGCGTAGGTGACGGCATGCCCTTCAGCAATCCCCACATCCACACATCGGTCTGGGTATTTTTCCATAAAGGCGTCTAGACAAGAACCCGCCGGCATAGCGGGGGTGATGCAGACGACCGTGGGATCTTTGTCGGCCATTTCTAAGAGATGTCGGCCAAAAATCTTAGGGAAGGTGGGTTTTGCCGAAGGGGAGGGGAGGATTTTCCCGCTGCATAGATCGAAAGGTCTCACTCCGTGATAGGGAGTCGGATTTTCAATTGCGATCGGCATCCCTTTACCCTTAACCGTCATCACATGAACCAGGACGGGGCGGGGCGTATCTTTCAGCGCCTCGAATGTTTCTATCAGTTGCTTGAGGTTGTGCCCATCGATAGGACCCACATAAGAAAGGCCAAATTCTTCGAAAAAGGGGGCTGGGCTGACGAGATTTTTAAACGATTCGGTGATCTTTTGCCCCACCTTTCCCCATCTAGGACCCAAAATACTTTGGATTTCGCTGTAAAAGCGATTCGAAGTGGGATTGCTTAGAAGACGGCTTAAGATGTTTTTTATATTCCCCACATTTTGGGAAATCGACATCGCATTGTCGTTGAGAACGGCGATAAAACGACTTAAGTGTTTGGGCACATTAA
>PLXF01000059.1:3087-21796 GCA_003151315.1 Parachlamydiales bacterium | reverse complement strand
TTGAGCGGCGGCTTCTTCTGGAGAGACCTGCTTGCCGTCAATTTCAAATACCGCATCGCCATTGGCGTTTTTGACCACTTTGTAGGGGACCGTAGCGATTTCGGCGCTAGCTTCGTCGAATTTACGACCAATGAAGCGCTTGGTTGAATAGAGCGTCTTATCCGGGTTGGTGACCGACTGCCGTTTCGCAGGAACACCAACGAGGCGTTCAGCCCCTTTAAAAGCGATTACCGAAGGAGTTGTACGTCCCCCTTCCGCGTTTGTAATCACCACAGTAGATCCCCCCTCCATAATGGATACGCAGGAGTTGGTCGTCCCGAGGTCGATACCGATGATTCTTCTTTTTTGTGCCATGATTGTTCTCTCTTGTTTGTTAGTTTATAAGTTTTCATTTCTGCAGGCGGACAGATCCTCTGGGATCGTCTCGGAGTCTGCAGGATTGGTTTTTGTTTCAGGGCGTTTCGCCACTTTTACCCGGGCCGGCCGGATGGTGCGATTGGCGCTTTTATAGCCTTTCGTAAATTCGGCTAAAATCGTGCCATCGGGGTGTTCGTCTGTTTCTACGATCTCAACCGCTTCGTGGCTGTGAGGATCGAAGGTGTTCCCTTCAGAATGGAAGGGGACGACGCCGTGGTTGTGGAGCACCTCTTTAAATTGGGCTAAGATCATCTGAAATCCCATCGCCCAGTTTTTCACTTCGCTATTGCCTTGATCGGTAAAGCGGAGCGCATTTTCCATACTATCGATCGGAGGTAAGAACTCTCCAATGTAGTTTTCGTAACAGTAGCGGAGCATCTCTTGCTTTTCTTTCTGCATCCGCTTTCTCATATTTTCCTGTTCAGCTAGTGCGCGGAAATATTTCTCTTTCCAATCGCTTGGCTGTTCGCTTGGGCTCTCTTCTTTAGGCTCATTGGAGGCAGACTCGGTCTCAACTTTTTCTGAGTTTGCAGAAGGTTGATCTTCGAGGACGTCTTCAAGGCCTGGATCTTGCTTAGAGTGTTTAAATGTCATGAATCGCTCTTTAGGTTTTTAGGTTTGTTTTCTAGGAGGATCGAACGGCTCAGTTCTTCATCCTCTAACCGATAGGCCGCTGCATGGGCGGGCTGACGGAAGGTAATCTTGTATTTGTAGACGCTGTTTTGGAGCGTCTGCCCCATTTTTTCTGAAAAGAATTGGACGAGTCCGAAGAGGTTGCGGTAGGGGAGCCTCATCGGCCCTAAAAGGGCTACTGCTCCGGCAATCACCTGGTTGATCCGGTAGGGGATCGCAATCACGGAACACTCAGATCCAGAGGGCATATAAGAGGTTAACTCGTCCCCGATCCAGTAGGTGATCTCGCCCCGCTTGCAACACTCGGCTAAAAGGGCTCGCAGCTGAGACTGATCTTCCATTAAGCTTAAGCTATTGGCCAAAGCGGTCGAGTCGTTAAATTCGGGATAGGAGAGGAGTTTTGATAAACCGGTCCGATAGATATCTTCGACGGGGAAATTGACGTAGCCGACCACATGGCGCACGATCACTTCGTTGTAGATGCGCTGGGCGAGTTTCGCTTCGCCCTCTTCGCGAAAGAGGGGTTTTTCTCTTTTATTCATCCGCCACAGAAAATACTCTTCTGCAGAGCGTAAGAAGAGGGCGTCGACATTTTTATCGAGGTAGATCGTCTCGGTCCGAATTAGGCCAAAGTCGGTGATCAGCACCGCGAGGAGCTTTTGAGGATCTAGCTGAATTAGGCGGGCATCTTGGATAAAATCCTGATCAAAGCGGGGCGCTGAAGCGAAGACGGCGCATTGAGCCAGATCGCTTAAAGCTTCGGCCGATTTGTGGAGGATGGAGGCGATTTCCCGACTCTCGGTTTTTAAGATCCGGTTGAGCCGCTCCTCCTGGCTGCTTTCAATGACCCCTGCGTTGAGGTGGGCATCGGCGTAGAGGCGAAAAGCGCGGGCGGTGGGGATCCGTCCCCCTGACGTGTGCTGCTGTTTCACGAACCCGAGGGTTTCCATTTTGCTAAAGTAGTTGCGGATCGTAGCGGAGCTGAGCGACTCAAATCCGTTATCTTGTAGAGTTTGGGATCCGATCGGCTTGCCGAGTTTTAGGTAGAGCTCTACCAGCCCTAAAAGGACCGCTTGCTCCCGGTCGTTCTTAGAGGGTTTTTTCATCGATAGCGTCTTTAACGAGCTGGTTTTCATACGTTTTCCCAATTATACTCTCAGATTATAGCAAACGGCCGATGGTTGCGCAAGCGTTTTTTAGCAATCAATCACCTAGATTGCTGGATATTTATTTAACTCATTAATTTTAAGCTATTTACTTAATTTTCTTACCGACTTAAAATTCCCGTTGCCTTTCATCGGAAAGGTTCATATATTAATTATTTTTTAAGAAGGAGAGGGTATGGCGATTGCTTTTCGGCCGATATTGACGAGAGAGGAAAAGAGTGCTGGGTTGTTACTGGCTATAGCGAAAGGGGGCGCTCTTATTTCTACAGTGATTGCTGTAGTAGGCAAGGTCGCCGAGTTTTTCCCGCTTTTCGAAGAAGCAGGGCGTATAGTAGGGCAGGGAGGTTGCATGGGCTTAATGAATTGTGCGATGTTGGCCGATTATGCTGTCTATAGAGGAGTTATTTGTGCAGAAGTGCCGAATGTAGAGCTGGCAAAAAAGGGGAAAGAACTAGCCCAAATGATCCTGGTGTTGCTGATCGCCTCCTATCCTTGCTTTAAAGATGACAAAGTCTCCGACCGTTTTATTGAGATGGGGGTGATTTTTGCCGGGATGTGTTACGTTTTTTCCCGCTTGGGCTATCAAATCGGCCGAGCCCACAATCGCAGGTTTTAAGAATGCAACTCCGGCACTAAAGTGGGGAGAACGTCTATGATTGAAGGGCTCCAGTTGAGACCTTTTTGGTAGACGAGGTGGGAGGCGATGTAGCTGGCGATGATCGCTTTGCGGTGGATAGAGGGCATAGCGAGGATCTCTTTGCGGTATTTTTTTCGTAGAAGAGGCGGACAATATTGCAAGAGACAGTGGATCAGGGGATGCTCGGGATCGTTCGTGAGCTCAATACCTTCCAGATAGTCTAATAGTTGGTACTTAAACAGGTTAATCCGCTCAGATATCTTTTCTGAAATATCGGTGAGGAAATCGCCTGTCTTTTCATGAGTCGTTAGCATCAGGCGCGCTTCGTTTAAGGCGGCTATGCGGATAATCTCTAGAACCTCTTTTACATACTCTTTTTTCTCGAGAACAAACGCCTCTTCGCTCATGCACAAACTGGCTAACACTTCGAGCGAGGAGCAGATCACGCCCCCCTTGTTGCAAGAGCTGTCTTTTAAGACGATCACGCCCAGTTTTTCGAGCGCTCGACGGGCTCCTGGCGTTAGATATAGATTCGCCCCTTCGACGATGGCTTTTGAAGTGGGTCGTCCCGTTTCGTCGAGGAAACTGAGGTAGTTCGATTCGTTTAATGTTCTGGGCCGGCCCCCCCCAGGAACAAAAACATCGGTTTTTGTCTCGTGGACATTGTTGCGGTAGAGGTGGTTCATCTCATTGCCCGAGATCCAATCTTCTACGACTTTTCCCTCTTTTTTTCGGTAGCAAAGGGTTTGGCTGGCATAGGCGCTCTGCTCCCGTTTTTTCCGGATGTCGAGTAAAAAGCCCCCTTCGGAGAGTTTTTCTGGAGGGTAGTGGCGGATGGGGAGCCCCTCTTTAAAGAGGCGGTCCATCTCATGCCAATCGAGCCCTTCTGGATCGTTGATTGTGCCGGAGACATCGGTGAGAGCTAGTAAACGGGCGGTTTTGGGATACGAGTGGGCTAAAATATGGATCTCATTGCCCGCTACATCTCCATCGGGGCCGCCGGAGATTTTAATGGTGAAGGGATCTTTTGCGGGATCGATGCCGATGTAGAGGAGCGCTTGCTGCAAAAATACGTTTACGCCAAAAGAGGTAACCCCAAATTCTTTGTGATTAATCCCCGCGCCAGGGCGGCTCGACATAAAAGCTCGGCCTGGTTTGTAGTTGCATTTCACGGCGTAGTCGACGATCCAGATGATCATCTCGTTTAACATATTTTCATCGGGGCCCAGATAAATGTATTCGGGGCGTTGCCAGTAGTCCACCACATCTTTGGAGCGTAACGTCCCATCGTCGTCGCAATTGATTAGGGTCATGAGGCTCTCAACATATGAGCGCTGCGAGGCGAATAGGTAGGCGAGCTTATGGTCTCTACGGTAGATTTTGAGCTTTTCTTCCACGATGCTGGGGTCGGTCCCTTCTGATTCCATCTCGTTTTTATAGATCAGCTCCTCTTCGGCAAAAACATCGAAAGGCTCTAACAAAATAGCCGTTTTCGATCCCCCTTCAGGGATATCTTTGTTTTTTTCCTGCTGGGTATAAGCGAGATTATAGGCTTCGCTGAAGATATTGTTGCGCTCTGTTAAAAATACTTCCGCTCTATCGGGAGCCACCGTTCTAACGCCCCCTCGGGCCAGATCTTTAAATCGGATGCTAAATCCGATGAAGTGCATCCCTCGAATAAAGAAGATCCCGAAGGGGAGTTTAGGGAATTTTTCTTCCCGTTTATAAGGGACCTGATCGAGGTATTTCGGGTCGAGACGGAATGAAAAGGCGCTTTTATTGTGGCGATAGAAATTTGTCTTCAACGTGTAGTCGATGAAATTCATCGCCTGCCTTAAAATGTTTTTGCGCCGCATGTCGTTGATTGCTTGCCCTGTATCGAGCCGATCGACAAGCGCGCTAAACTCTTGTTTCAGCACTAGGAATTTTTGGGGATTGTGCTGAGTGGGATGGAATTTGTTATAAAAGGCGTTGCATAAAAGGACGGTAAGTTCAGGGTGGCGGCAAAGCCCCTCCACAACATAGTGGTAAGAGTAGAGGTTCGGATCGCCGTGAACCAGTACTTGGTGGACGAAGCTGCAAAAATTGCGAACTAGGTGCGCCTCATTGCCTGTGAGCAAATAGGTGTTGGTAAAAGCGGTAGAGATGGAATCATCGGCCGTGAAAAATTTCAGTAAAGAGAGCTCTTGGAGAAAATCGACGACATCGGCCTCATCCCAGGCGGCTCCTCCTCGGATTCCATGTAGGCCAAGAGAAAGGATCAAAACGCTCTGTGTGCTATAGGGCTCAATGTAGGTAGCGACTAATTTTAAGATAGCCAAATGATGATAAATGGCTGTTTGAGCGAGGCGGTATAAAAACCCCGCTTTGGGCACATTGCGCCAGGCTAGGACGAGCTGAACCGAGGGGGCCCCCGTCTCTCTCCAGTTTTCATTATGCTTGATCTCATATTGGCACAGATCGCGTGTCTTCGCCCGAAAATACATTTCGAGAGCGGCTAAGAGCCTCTCGTCGGTCATCGAGCGTAAAAAGCGGGGGGTAAGTCCATGTAAAAGGTCGTCGATCTCTGCATCGGCCAGTTCAGGGCGCCCCTGTTTGACTAAAGCTGCGAGTTCCTGTCTCCTATGCGGAGTTAACTTCTCATCCACCTCTTCGCCCGACTCTCTAAAAATCAAAAGGGCAATTCGCAAGAGCCCCTTTTGTCCAGGGGGGGGCTCGCTCGAGACAAAGGCGCGGTAGTAACGGATCGCTTGCCGGGTGTAGTTTTTTAAAATCTGCAGATCGGCATCGGGACCATCGATACATAAAACGAGGGCTCGGTCTTTAAGGTGGATTTGGGAAAATTGGTCTTGCAGCTTAAAACTGAGTAGGTTGCGGGCGATTAAAATCCGCTGCTTGGGTTCCACCTCTTCTAGAAATGCGGGGGGAAGGTGCTGTTCGAGCCAGCGGTACACATGGGCAAACTCCTGACTTTCAGAGGCGATCGCCTGTTGTAGCGAAGCGGGAGAAAGGGCGCCGGAAGGGTGGGATTGAGACATCGCATACCTGGGTTCATAGGAGTGGGAAGGAGTATCCCCCCCATTAAATCTCCTATAACCTGAGGTCTATTTTTTTAATAGCGTGAATGGATGGACGGTTTAGTTTCTCCAAAAATTATAAATTAAAGAGTGCGTTGCTGTAAGCTGACGCGCTCTTTGTCCACATATAGGAAACGCGATCCCCGCAATGTCGCCGCTTAATGCAATGATACGGGCTACGGGATGAGCAAACAACATCCAGGAAAATTCTTTAATTTGGTTGGCTGCTTCAAGTGCTTTCTTTAAGACCTCTTGTTTTTTGTCAGATGTTTTCAAGCAGGAAAGTATTCCGAATTGAATTAAGCGCCCTACAGTAAATAGAGCAGTAATAGGAAGCATGAGGGATACAGCTATTGTTTCAAAAACTAACTTAGCTATTTGAGAGACTATATCGCAAAGACTTATCAACCGTCCCTTGAAGTCAGTTGAGCTGCATCCAAACCCTTGGGTTTCGGGTGAACCGTCTATCAGCTCGTCATCCGAATCGTAAGAAGGGAGGGCATCCCATAGGTCGAGAGCATATTCAGATGTAATAAAATCTTTTAGGATCTTTATAGCCATTTTTCACCTTTTTTGGTTTTTCAACCTACATTTTACAATAGTTTATATTTAATATTCTATTTATTTGTTGTTAGATTTGTGTTTTATAGTTAATTATAATAGTTTATACAGATAGTGATTCGGTAATCGGTATTAATGTTTTACAGTCCGTTTTTTTGAAGCACGAGGCTTCGTCTTCGCGATGGGGGGGGGGNNAGATAAATTTTTACTTATTTAAAAAAATAAATAGGTCGAAATTTTAGCTTTTTTTCGACATGTCTCCTTCGATATGTCGATAATATCGACATATTGAAGGAGAACGTAATGCTGATAGCTAGCGATAGCGCTGAAGGCGGTTTTCCAGGCTCGGGTCTTTTTGAGCTGCGGCCATTATAAGCTCCGGGTCCCTCTGAAGATGCCAATCCGCGCTAAAGAAAGCTTCGGCGTTTTCTTGAATCGCGGTGAGTACGAACTCCTTATTTTTTTTCAGATCATCGTCAGCAAATTCAAGTGCTTTAGGACTCTTTTTAAGAGCTCCGAGGATAAGCTGTTTATCGCGACGTAAAAAGTAACTGGCGTATTTAAGCGCTTCGACGTTTTGCTCCATAGCTAAAAGGACTATATCTCTATCGCAGCGCAGGTCATAATCGGCATATTCAAGGGCTTTTCCATTTTGTTGAATAGCGGCCGTCACGATGAATGAGTCTCTTTTTAATCTATTGCTAGCATATTTAAGCGCTAGTCCATCTCGTTGGACAGCGATAAGTACGACATCTCTATCGTTTTGAAGGGTGCTACTTGCATATTGAAGCATCTTACTGCCACACAGATGAATTAAAGAGCCTATGAAATTTTTATCGTTTCTAAGGTCATCTCCCATGTGTGCAGCATAAAAGGAATACTTAGAAAGAGCGGCTTGAACAACGTCAGGATCGTTTTTAAGACGATCACTGGCATATTCTAAGGCGCAGCCGTCTTGCGTACAGGCTATAAGTACAAGTTCTTTATCGTCTCTTAATTCTTTGCTAGTGTATTGTAAAGATCCGCCGCTTCTACGAACAGCTGCGAGGACAACGTCCCTATCTTTTCTAAGATCTTCGCTAGCGTATTTTAATGAATCACCGTGCTTACTAACAGCAGCGAGTACAACGTCTTTGTCGTTTCTGAGCTCTTCGCTAACGTATTGTAAGATGTCCGAACCAGAATAACTTTTTTCAATTGCGATAAGGACAACTTCTTTATTTTTCCTCAATTCAGGGTTAGCAAAGGCTAATGCATTACCCCAATTCATAATAGCGGCTTGTCCGATTTCGATATCGTTTCTGAAAACGTCGCTCAGTTCCTGCAGGTTTCGACCATCTTTTTGAACGAGATCGAGAGCGGCCTCTCGCGTAATAATCGGTGCAGTTAAAAGGTCGTGCCCGCGCTTAGTTTTAAGATATTTGGCCAGAAGTCCTCCTACAGAATATTTTTCTGTGCGCAAGCGAGCGCTTTGTCCGATTTTTGGACATGCGATTCCTAAGATATCTGCACCTAAAGTAAAAACTCGTAAAGCGAGAAAGACGGGAATGGCAAGTGTACTTGCAGCACCGACCACAAAGAAGGTTAGAAGAAAATCTCCTGCAGTTTTTCCTTTCCCAAGCAATGCGGCGAAGGGAAGGATAATCAAGGTTACTGCTGCAAGTGTGAGTAGTACGGGTGCGACTATAGCTAAGATGAGGGAATCAAAAATGATTTTAGCTACTTGAGAAACGATGTCGCAAAGGCTCGTAAGCCTTCCCTTCATATCGGTCCGTTTGCAGGTAAAATAGCCTTGTTCAATTTTTTCCTTGGTGTCGGAGTTGTAGTCAATGTTAGGGTATTGAGATAAATAAAAATTTTTAAATGAAACTGACATGAATAATCCTCTTAATTTTTTGTTAACATTATAACAATCTAGAAATTATAAATATATCCTTAATTTTTGGTAGTATGCAGACTTTCTTCATCTTTGTGATGGAGGTATGTAAGACATCTGAATGGGGTAAATCGCAACTTGTTGATATCTAAGATGTTGTTGATTTGAAAAAATAAATGTGTCAAAATTTTAGGCTTTTTTCGACATATCTAAGGCAGCCGTAGTAATGTTCAATCGATCTTTGCGTTACATTTTCCTAATAACGAAAGAAGTCTGATATTCCACTTCTTGCGATTATTCAAACTTGGACCATCCTTGAGGCCGCCAAAATTTAAGAATCTATCCGTGTTCGGTATAAGAAGGTGGATTCACTACCTTCTCAATAGCCGTAGGCTATTGAGACCGACCAAAACGGTTCCCCCTTCGTGGAGGATGACGGCGGCCCAGAGGGGGATCCAGCCGAGGAGGGAGGGGATGGTTGCGAGGCAGATGACGCTGAGGGCAAGAGTGAGGTTTTGCTTGACGATTTGCTTGGTTTTGCGGGATTTAGTGAAGAGCCAGCTTAAGAGATGGAGATCGTCGTTTAGGAGAACGACGTCGGAGGCGTCGACGGCGGTGGCGCTGCCGATCCGCCCCATGGAAATGCCTACCGTTGCGCGGGCCCAGGCGGGAGCGTCGTTGATCCCGTCGCCTACCATCGCGAGGCCCCCTTTTTCTGAAAGTCGCGCTACGTGGTCGAGCTTATCTTCAGGTTTTAGACCCGCATAAATTTCTTCGATTCCGGCGAGAGCCCCTATATTTTGGGCGTTGAAAGGGTTGTCTCCTGTCAGCATGACGGAATGAATGCCGTGAGTCTCTTTCATTTGGCGGATGAGGGCCGGCGTGGTGGAGCGAATTTGATCTGAGAAGCGGAAGAGGAAACGATCGGCGCCCACAGATAGAGCGGCGAGCACCTGCCCTTGGATGCTTTGGCTGTTTTTCAGGTGGAGATAGTCGGGAGATCCGATAAAAACAGGAATGGGCCCCGTGGGAAGTTGCGCAATCCCCTCTATTCCAGAGCCGGGGATCGCTTTGAATTGCTGAATTTCAATAAGAGGACACCCTTTTTGGGCGGCGAATTTGCCGATCGCGGTGGCGATGGGGTGGACCACTTGCCGCTCTAATGAGGCGGCGATAGCGAGGGCGTCGTCGATCGAAATAGTGGTTGATGAGAGGGGATCGATCGCCGTGCAGAGGAGCTCGCCTGTTGTGAGTGTTCCGGTTTTGTCAAAAGCGATCGAGCGGCAGCTTGCGAGCGCGTCGAGAACAATGCCCCCTTTCAGAAGGATCCCTTTGTGGGCGCACGCAGAAATGGCGCTGAGATAAGCGGTTGGTGTGGCGATGATGAGGGCGCACGGGGACGCGGCGATTAGAAAGGCGAGCGCTCGGTAGATGCCCCCTTCGTGTCCTAAATAGGGGATGGAAAAAAGGAAAGGGAGGGTAATAGCGAATAGGCAAGTGAGGCCGATGATTGTGGTCGCATATTTTTTGCCAAATCGGTCGAGCCATCTTTGGAGTTTCGGTTTGGCCTCTTGCGCTTGAATAATGAGCTGGATAATGCGGGAAAGGGTGGAATCGGCATTGGTCCGATTGACCTCGATGATGAGCGCCGATTCGAGATTGCGAGCTCCGGCTGGAATCGGATCGCCTGGTTTTTTAACGACAGGGGCGCTCTCTCCTGTGAGGTGGACGAGATTGACGCTTGAGGTCCCCTCTAGAACTTGCCCATCTAAAGGGACGATTTCGCCGTTTTTTACGATGAGGTGAGTTCCGATCGCGATTTCTCGCACCGATTTTTCATAGAGAGTGCCGTCGTCTGCGACTACATGGGCGAATTTGGGGGAGAGGTTGTTGAGGTTGTGAATTGCGCTGCGTGCTTTTCTAGAAACGGTCTCTTCCATCCCATGGGAAAGCTCAAAGAGGACGAGAAGGAGAGCTCCTTCTAGGCCGCTGCCGATCATCACGGCTAAAAAAGCGGCGAGCGTCATGAGAACATCGATATTGATCTCGAGATTTTTTATATCGTTCAGGGTGGCTAGAAGTGCGGGCGCCCCGACTAAAAAATAGACGAGAGAGAGAAAAATAGCGGAGAGGGACGCGTTGATGAAAGAGAGGGTGAAAGCGATCAGGAGACAACTGGCGGCTCCTATGGCGCTTTTCAGCGAAAGGTTTTTCCCCCATTTGCGTGATTTAGGGGTGAGGAAGGGGCTGATGCTCTCTTCGAGACCTGATGCAAAAAATTCGTCGAAGAGAAAGGGGGTTTTCATCGGAGTAACAATTGCGCGGTGAAATAGGCGACACCAGAAGCTAAAGCGGCGACGGCGAGATTCCAAATGACCGCTGGAGCGGGGCGATTTTTCTCCAGATGGGCGCTGGTTCCGGCCGCGAGGGCGATGACGATAGAGGCGCAGGCGAGCGGTCCCCAAACAGGGAGAAAATAGAGGCCGATGGCGATGAGGCCGACAGCGGCAATTACCCCAACGGCAGCGCCGGCGGCTTGTTTGAGGGGGTGTTCGTACGATTCGAGCTGCAGCCCTAATTCCTCTTGGAGCATCACTTGTAATAGGCGATTATCATCGGCCATGAGCACATCGGTCACCTCGTCGAGGAGTTTTCCTTCAAATCCTTTGGCTGCATAGAGGGCTTTTAATTCCTCTTTTTCCTGACTTCGATGGTGTTCAATTTCCCATCTCTCCTCTTCGATCAGGCGGTGGAGGCGCTCGAGTCGGTTCCATCCTAAAATGGCGCTACGCCCTACTTTCCAGATCAGCCAGCCTGAGGTGAAGGCGATCAAAAAGAGGTGGTCGAGAGAGAGGGGGATATTGAATTCGTGAAATAAAATCCAGAGAGCGACGAGGAGAAAAGCGGTCTCTTTGGCCGCATCGGCGGCGGCGCAATAATGGCCCGGAAGTTCCGTTCCATGCATTTCTTCCGAGGCCTCTTTTCCTTTCTGGCGCGCTTCGATCACATGATCGAGGGCCTCTTTTCCTTCAAAGTGGCCGGGCAGACTCTTTTCCATTAGATCTCCTCGTTATAGGTGTGTTCATAGGCGCTGCGTAGGAGTTTGTAGAGAGACCTTTCATCTTCTGACGACATCGTTTCTCGGGTGGAATGCATCGACCAGATAGAGATTCCGAGATCGATAGTGGCCATGCCGATAGCGGCCGCCATGACGGGGCCCACTGTGCTGCCTGAGGGGATGTCTGATCGGGAGGCGTAGAGTTGATAGGGGATTTGTTTCTCTTTACAGATTTGGATAATGGGGGCGGCTGTTCGGGCTGATGTGACGTAGCGCTGATCGGCATTGAATTTAAGGACAACCCCCTTCCCGAGTTTAGTGCTATTAGGAAGGTCGAATTTTTCGGGGTAATTGGGGTGGTAGCCATGTCCCACATCGGCAGAAATGCAGAGCGAGCGCGCTTTAAGACGCATAAATTCTTCCCTCTCCATTTTGCAATGCAGACAAATCCTTTCGAGGACCTGATCGGCAAAATCAGATTTTGCTCCCGTGTAGCTTGATGAACCGATCTCCTCATGGTCCCAAAAAATCGACATCTGAATGTCGTGGGGTTTCGGCTCCGCGTCGATAAGCCCTTTTAACGCGGCGAAGGCGGAGGAGAGATTGTCGATTCGATAGGAGGCGAAAAGCTCGTTGTCGGGACCGAGAAATTGGGGTTTTTCGGTCGGTACAAGAAATAGATCAAAGCTCAATATTTCTGGCGCTGAAATATGTTTGCGGATCAGATCGTGTAAAGTAGGCGGGTGGTCGCGGATGGAAAAAACGGCCTTTAGATGGTCTTGCTTATGGACGTGGAGCCCTTTTTCTCCGAGCGTCCTCTCCAAATGGGGAGGAATTCCAGGAATAGTTAGAGGATAGTCATCCAAATGGACGAGATGGATCTCGACGCGCCCTTTATTATCCGCGGTCGCTACTTGTCCAGCTAAACACAAATCCCGATCGAGCCAAGTGTGGAGAAGAGGCCCTCCGTACACTTCGGTTGATAATTGAGCAATCCCTTGTGTAGTTGTCTCAGGGATGGGCTTGATTTTAAGCGCAGGGCTATCGGTATGGCTAGCGACAAGGGTGGTTCGCTTGGGCGATTTGGTGGGCATCCGAAAGGCGCAAACGGCCCCTTCGCGGACGACAAAGTATCCTTTTCCCGGATCGAGCTGCCAGCGCTCTTTTTCAGCCAAAGGGGTAAATTCTGCTTCAGCTAGGCGGGAGGTGATTTCCCGCGCTGCATGCCATACGGTTGGAGAGCGGGAGATAAATCGGGCGAAGTCGCTTAAAAATTGCATGGTTTTAACACGTTGATCTCTTCTCCTAGATACTTGTGCAGCGCTTTTGGCACAAGGACAGAACCGTCTTCTTGCTGGTTATTTTCTAACAGAGCGACCATGAGACGGGAAGTGGCGAGTCCCGAGCCATTGAGTGTATGGAGAAAGCGGGGCTTTTCTTGCTTTGATCGGCAACGAATTTGAGACCTGCGAGCCTGAAAATCGGTGCAATTGGAGACAGAAGAGACCTCATAGTAGCGGTTTTGTCCAGGAAGCCACACTTCGATGTCGATCGTTTTGGCTGCGGCAAATGACATATCGCCTGTCGTTAAGAGCATGTTGCGGTAGTGGATCCCGAGCGTCTGGAGCACCTCTTCGGCCGATTGGAGCATCTGTTCGTAGATTTGGCCGCTCTCTTCGGGAGTTGTTAAGCAAAAAAGTTCCACTTTATTGAATTGGTGCATCCGGATAAGCCCCCGTTCTTGTGAGCCGGCGGCTCCCGCTTCCCGTCGGAAGCATGGGGTATACGAGGTGTATTTAAGCGGGAGGTCTCCCTCATCGATGATTTCATCGATATGCAGGCCATTGAGCGCCGATTCGGAGGTGGGGATGAGATACAGGTGGTAATCTTCATCGCGGATTTTAAAGAGCTGACTCTCAAATTTGGGGAGGTGGGCCGATCCGTACATAGTCTCAGGACGGACTAAAAGAGGCGGCATAATTTGGGTAAAACCGTTTTTTTTATGGGTATCGAGCATCAAGTTGATGAGCGCCCATTCGAGCCTAGCCCCCATCCCTTTGTAGAGAGGCCAGCCGGAGCCGGAAATTTTCGCACCGCGAGCGAAGTCGAACAGATGCAGTTTTTCATTGAGTTCTACGTGATTTTTAAACGGGAAGAAGAGAAAGTCTCTTTTTTCTCCCCACTCCTTGACGCAGACGTTATCTTTAGGGCTAGGAGATACGGGGATCTCCTCCATAGGTAAATTGGGGAGGCAGGCGAGGGAAAAATTGAGATCCGTTTCGATTGTATGAATTTCAACATCTAAAATTCCGATCCGGTCGCCAAATCGCCCCACTTCGGCCATATGGGTAGAGACCTCTTCCCCTTTTTGTTTTCGCATGCCGATTTCTTTGGAGGCGGCGTTGCGTTTTGATTTGAGCTCTTCCACCTCTGTTTTTGCCTGGCGGAGCCGCTCATCGAGGGCGAGGATGGGCTTCAGGTCTATAGAAGAATCTTTAGTTTTTAGTTTTGTTTCGATTCCTTGAGGATCTCGTCGGATTTCCTTAATGTCCAGCATAGCCAAAAAACTCCCTTCAAAAAAGAGATAGACTATAGACGTTCGGACCTCTTCTCGTCAATCTAGTGATATAAGTTCGGCTGAGATTAAAAATTTTTGTGCCCGCTCGGAATAAAAGACCCTTGAAGAGGAACCTTTCGATTTGGTACGATAGGACGTTAAACTCGAGTTGTCTGTATGAAAGCCTCTTATCCCCAAGCAAAAACACCTCTTATTCTCCGCTACCACCGCCTTATGGACGCCTTTGCTAAGTCGGATGACGAGCGGGACTTCTATATGGATAAAATCGAAGGATTCATTATCTACATCGACCTCGATAAGACCGTCGAAGAGATCGAAAATCTAGAGGGCGAGATCGCCACCGCTTCCGGGCGCTACTGCCTTTTGCCCAAGATGACCTTTTATGAAATTAAAAAATTCATGGAGGGGTTCGTCCATGAAAAGGTGTACGATATCGATACGAAAGAGAAGCTCCTCGATATCATTTCTGCCAAAGAGGCTAGAGAGAATTTCCTGGAATTCATCTACGACCACCTCTCTGAATTAGAAAAATGGCAGCAATATTACCAAGAGAGATCGAGAATCCGGATCATCGAATGGCTCCGCCAGCACAATATCCAGTTTGTCTTCGAAGAAGATCTCGATTTAACGAAAAATCTCATTGAAAAACTGAAGAGAAGCCTTTTTGAGACGAAAGTGCCAAAAGAGGTTTCTCAGGCGCGCGAAGTGATCGCCGCTAAAGCGAAGACCTACTACTCCAACGAAGCGCTCAATCCTCGTCCTAAGAGAGGCCGTCCTCCTAAGCAGGTGATCAAAGTGGAAATGGAGCCTCAAGTAACGGTGGATATCTATTCCCACGTCCCCCTTACGTGCCGCCCCTTCCTCTATATCCCCGATATCTCTTCGGCTGCCTCGGTTACGTTCTCTTCCAAGTTTGAAACGGAAGGGGGCGGGCTGCTCTCTACCCTTAGAGGAAGTCCTCGAGTCCGCGTAGATGAGAAGCTAGAGGCTCTATCGGCCCGACTTGAATCGCTCCGTCACCTCTCAGATCGTTTGGCGGGTTCAGAAAAAAATCTAGGCGTTAAAGATGCTAAACAATCTTTTAACCCGTTCGTCAAACCCAAGTTGAAAGACTCAAAATCTATTGAGCATCTTCCTGAAAATAAGTCGTCTAAGATGGAATCGGCGGTGGAAGACGTATTGCCTAAGAAAAGGGGCCGACCCCGTAAAGATGAGAAGGCAGACGAGTTTGCCGGCCAGAAAAGGCGCCGCTTTGCGATCAAAAAAGTCACTCAGATCAAGACGAAAAAGGACAAATAGAGGTATACTCCTATTACCTTTATGAGCCTATACGTAGACAATCATTCTTTGAGCCAGGAGATCTGCCTTTCAAAAGGGTATCTTCTGCGCGTACTCGAGACGATGCACCATACCCGTCTAATGGACGATAAGATGGGCAAACTCGTGCGCCAAAATAAAGGGGGAACTTTTCACCTCTCGGTTTCGGGTCATGAGATGATCGGAGCCGTCTCGGCTCTCTCTTTAATTCCTGGCATCGACTGGGGCTTTCCCTATTACCGCGACCGCGCTTTTGCTTTAGGATTGGGCTGCTCCTTAACGGAGATTCTCGCCGCCTTTTTAGCTCGCGACATCCCCAACCATTCTGGCGGGCGGATGATGCCTGAACATTTTTCTCAGGTCGATCTGCGGATCCCTTGCCAATCGAGTTGTGTCGGTTCCCAATTTCTGCAAGCAGTCGGTACGGCGAAATCGGCCCAATTGCGAGAGGCGGCGGAAGTGGTTTATGTCTCTGGCGGAGACGGATCCACCTCTCAAGGGGATTTTCACGAAGCTCTTAATTTTTCTTGTATTCATCGACTTCCTATTATTTTTGTTATTCAGGATAACGGCTGGGCTATATCGGTCCCTGTTTCTGAACAGACGGCTGGCGGAACGATTGCTAAAATTGGTTCTGGATACGAAGGTCTGTCCGTTTTTTCTATCGACGGCTGCGATTATCTCGAAACATCAAATGCGCTGCACCAAGCTGTAACGAAGGCCCGCTCCGGAAATGGTCCGAGCTTAGTTGTAGCGAAAGTACCCCGTATTGGTCCCCATAGCAGCAGCGACGATCCCCGAAAATACAAAGATGAGACCACACAGGCAGAAGAGCGGCTGCGCGATCCGATTGAACGATTTGAACAGTGGCTGATTGCACAAAATTATTTTACGGCTGCGGAAATCGAAGCGCTGCGCAAAAAACATTTTGATGAAATTGAAAAGGCTGCCCAAGAGGCCGATCAAATCCCATTCCCCAAACGGGAGACAGCATCGGATTTGGTGTATAAGCCATTCGAATTACCAGCCTCTACACCAGTCTCTACACTAGCTCCTGCGGGTGAATCGGTTGTGATGATGGATGCGATTAACCACGCGATTGCCGAAGAGATGGAGCGGGACAAAGGGGTCGTTGTGTTTGGCCAAGATGTGGCTCGTGGAAAGGGGGGTGTTTTTGGCATTACCCGCACCTTCACCGAACGGTTTGGAGCTAACCGCTGTTTTAACACCCCTTTAGCCGAATCGACGATCATCGCTTTGGCGATTGGTCTTTCCTTTGATGGGTTCCATAAGCCGGTCGCTGAGATCCAATTCGCCGATTACGCGTGGACGGGGATGAATCAGCTATTTAACGAACTCTCGAGTATGTATTACCGATCCAATGGTCAATGGAACTGCCCCGTTGTGATCCGGATGCCCTATGGCGGTTATATTCAGGGAGGACCCTACCATTCCCAGAGTACGGAAGGGTTTTTAAGCCACTGTCCCGGATTGAAAATTGTGATTCCGAGTAATGCGGCCGATGCAAAACGGCTTTTAAAAGCGGCGATTCGGGACCCGAATCCTGTGATTTTCCTCGAACACAAAGCTCTCTATCGACAGCGCTTGTTTTGCGCCCGTCCTGAATCGGGACCTGAAGAGTTGCTCCCTTTAGGCCAAGCTCATGTTGTGAAAGAGGGGAGCGATGTGACCATCGTGGCTTGGGGTATTACTGTATTGATGGCTGTTGAAGCGGCCGACCTCCTTTCTAAAGAGGGATTTTCGGTTGAGGTGATCGATTTGAGAACCATAGTACCTCTTGATTTTGCGACGGTTCTCCAATCTCTTCGCAAGACCGGAAAATTATTGATCGCCCATGAAGCTGCCCGCAATTGCGGCTTTGGCGCTGAGCTGGCTGCCCGAGCGGTCGAAGAGGCGTTTCTTTTTCTCGACGCTCCGATCATGCGCGTCACCGGGCGCGACTGCCCTGTTCCTTATTGCAAAGATCTGGAGGAAGAGGTCCTCCCCCAGACAAAAGACATAGAATCGGCGCTGCGCACATTACTTAATTTCTAATCTTGAATCACGAACAATATGAGACCGTTGCATAAGCTACAAANNTTGTAGCTTATGCAACGGTCTCAATATATACTGCTTCCAGTTAAAAGTTTTAACTAGACACAATATATTAGGCGTTTGGTTCGCCGTTTTGATAAAAGACTTTGTCGATGCCAGGAGCGAATCTGCTCACTTAGATTTTTGTTATATTCGTTTTTCAGCTTTTCGAAGCGGAGCCACTTCTCCTGGATTTTCGATTTTGTCGAGTCTTTGTTTTGTTTGCGCAGATTATTTCGTTGCGCTACCAACTTTTGATCCATGTGGATAAAGTGGTGGAGAAGGCTCTCCTGCGTTTTTTGAAACGCATCGATTTCTGTTTCGGATAGCTGATCAAAATCTGCCATTTGGATGAGCTCCGCATTGCGGATCAATTGATCAAGCGTGTTGTCTATTTCCAGCGTGATCTCTGTGCCAAACATGGTCTAACCCTCGTTGAGTCCCCAATTTCATTCTTTAAATCATACAGGTAATTTTTCAAAGAATAAAAATTTTTTTAACTAGTTTATGCCATAGAAATAGGGGGATTTTCAAAAATAGTCTTTATTCATTGAATAAAAAGATGAAAATTTGATATACTACTAATAAAAAAGGTGAGTTAATGACTATTTCTGCAATAAAAAATGCTTTTTTGTATGACTTAAACAACCCTCCCGGGGGAGATCATCCCATAGAGAATATGCACGAGATGATTAAGTCTCCCTTGGCCTTAATCAGCAGAAAGATCAACCATCTGTCCTGTGAAAATTATTGGGGTAACGTGGCTTTAGCTCCGGTCCGTTTTCTGGTGGCGGCTGTTGCTCTTCCTATATTCGCCGCTTTTAATATTGTTTATTCTTTAACGTTAGGTCTTCTTTGTTTGTGCAGTGGAAAATGCTCTATCGGTTTTACCCATTTAGGAAATGGCGTTTTAGGATTTCCCCTCTCTTTGGCCTTTTTGGCAACCATTGATATTTACTATTACACCGTCAAACCGAGAGAGATAGGTCCTTTCGAAGGACGAATTGATAACGTAATCAATCATTATACCCTAAGAACATGGAATATTTTTGCTTTGAGGACAGTTATTGAACCGAAAGCTCAATTAGAGTCTGTCCCTTCAACTTAAAGTCGAGAGAGCGATCAGCCTGCTTGCGGCGAGCCCCTCGCCAACCCTTGCAAGAGCGGAGAACCTCCTTTTTTTCTACAAGGAGCTCTTTTAGACGTTTCAGACGACGACTTTGCGGATAACATCCGTGTTGTTTTATAATTCATTGCATATATATTGCTGCCGTTTCAATCGCCTATATCTTTTC
>PLXF01000059.1:0-3043 GCA_003151315.1 Parachlamydiales bacterium | reverse complement strand
CGCCTCTGTGAGCTCTCTCGCTCTCTGTGGTAAATACTGATAATGAGCCTGTTATACAAAAAACAAATTATGCAACAACGCTGATAACATCTCTCGTTTGTAGAAAAGGGGCGATTTCTGTAAAATTGCCCTGTTATGATCGGTTTTTGTCCTCTTGCTTCTGGATCTAAAGGAAATTCCATTTTTGTTGGTACAAAAGAGACGCGGGTGCTCATCGATGCCGGGATCTCTGGCATGCAAACGATGGAGCGGCTCGCAGAGATCGGCGTACCGATCGATACAATTCAAGCTATTTTAATTACTCACGAACATAGCGACCACATTAAGGGGCTCCCTTTTTTAGCCGAGAGGTTAAAGGTGCCCATTTTAGCTAATGCCCAAACGGCAAAAGCCATTGCGGCAGCATTAGGAATGAAGCCCCGATTTAAAATATTTTCCACAGGAGAGTCTTTTGAATTTGGCGATCTGAAAATTCACCCATTTAGCATTCCCCACGATACCCTCGACCCAGTCGCTTTCACTGTTGAGACCAGATTTTTAAAGGTGGGCTTTTGCACCGACTTGGGGTATGCGACAAGTCTTGTAAAAAAGCAGTTGGAACGGTGCGATTACCTCTATCTCGAGTCAAATCACCAGCCCTCGATGGTGCACGCCTCATCGAGGCCCGAATCGCTGAAAGCGAGGATTATGGGCAAGCAAGGGCATTTATCGAATGAGGCGTGCGCTAAGCTACTCATCGCCGTTTGGCACGAGGGGTTAAAGCATGTCCACTTGGCCCATTTATCCCAAGAATGTAATTCTCCAGATTTGGCTCTTACCGTTGTTAGCGAAGCGTTAGTGCAAGCGGGATTGGGTGTTGATCTTTCGATCGCTTTTCAGCACAAAAATTCCCGCTCCATTCTCTTTTAAACGCTTTTTTGGGCGCTATCGAGATCGGTGACGAGCTTATTTTTATGTTCCAGACTTTGGTGTTGCTGATAGTCGGAAAAGTCTTTTTCGATTTGCCGGTTTTTATTTAGCAATTCCTTATTTTTCAGTTCGCGTGCCGTTTCGTTTAGTACTTGCATCGCTTTTTCCATCACCTCTTTGAATTCTTCTTTCTGAAACATGTTTGTGGATTCAGAATATTCATTCAAAGCTCTTTTGAAGAGGTCAGTTCCGTGCCTATATTCCTCTTCAAATTCTTTCCGCTCTTTAGGAGAAAGCGGCCCTACATTTCCCATAGGATCGATAGTATCCATTCATCTTCCTATTTTAATGGCAATACATACCCGTCGCCGATCCATTGGGCTGCGCAGGGGATTTGCTGCTTTTTGAGATAGTGGTTGAGTTCCCCTTCGAGTACCTTGAGATCTTCATCTGTGTGGCTCGGATCGTGGTGAGTCACTAGCCATTGGCTCGCTTGCGTCCGTTTGACCAAATAGCAGGCGTTAACGGTAGAAGAATGGCCCCAGCCCACTTTAAGTCGATATTCTTCCGGGGTGTATTGCGCTTCGTGAATGAGGATGTCGGTTCCCTTTAAAAACTCGATTAGACTTTGGTGCAATTGTGTCAGCTCTTCAGGAGCGTTTTCCGGATCGTCGTGATAGCCTTGCAGCAGCTCATTATCGGTGCAGTAACTGATCGTTTGGTGCGGCGTTTTGATGTTAAAGGCAAAAGTGATGCCGGGATGATTAGTGATGTGAAAGTCGAATTCGAGAGGGCCGACGGCGACCGGCGTTTTTTGCTGGATCGTTTTAAACTCTAAAGTCGCTTGAACCTGATCGAATCGGACGGGAAAAAATTCGGGCGCTAAGAGGTCGGAAAAAAGCTCTTTATTCGTTCTGCCGATATTGGGAGGCGCCCAAACGGTGATGTGAACTCCAGGTTCGTAAATGGGATCGAAAAAGGGGAAGCCGATGAGATGATCCCAGTGCGTATGACTTAAAAATAGTTCGATCCGCCTCACTTTTTGCTTTAGCAGCTCTTGGCCCAAGGGACGGATCCCCGTTCCGGCGTCGATAATTGCAATGGTATCTCCATAGCGGATCTCTAAAGCGGAGCTGTTTCCCCCAAATTTTTGAAAAGACTCGCCGCTTACCGCGCAAGAGCCTCGGGTACCCCAAAATTTACAATAATTCTTCGTCATCAGATTCTGAGCCGGGTAGGGTGTTAGCGAGGACGCGGCGGGGTCTAGAGCCCTCTTGAGGCCCAATTACGCCGTTTGTCTCGAGCTCATCCATTAATGAGGCGGCTCGAGCGTAACCAATTTTAAGTTTTCTCTGTAAATAGGTGGTCGAAGCGCTCTTCGATCCCAATACGGTCGTTAGCGCTTGATCATAGAGGGGATCTTTCCCTTTCGGTCCGTCATTGTCGGGGCCGAGATCGATCGCTTTATACGAATCGAAAGAGGGGATTAGGTAATTAGGAGGGGATTGTTTACAGATGTGCCCTACGACCTGATTGATGTCCTCATCGCTTATATAGGCGCCCTGTGCACGAATGAGCTGAGATGAGCCTGGCGGGAGGAAGAGGCAGTCTCCGTTTCCGAGAAGGCTCTCTGCCCCCACTTCGTCGAGGATAATTTGGGAGTTGATTCGCGAGGCGACTTTAAACGAAATGCGCGTCGGGATATTCGCTTTAATAATCCCGGTGATCACTTCGCGCGAGGGGCGTTGTGTGGCGAGGATGAGGTGGATGCCNNGAGACCATCATGAGGTCGGCAAATTCATCGACGATGGTAACTACGTAGGGCATCTGTTCAGGAATCGGAATACTCAAAGAGGATTCGAGCTCTTTATTCACTTTGCGGGTGTTAAAAGAACCGATGTTGCGCAGCCCGAGCTGTTTTAAAATTTCGTAGCGCACCTGCATCTCTTTGACTAGCCACTGCAGTGCCGAATAGGCGCCATGCGCTTCGGTAATCACAGGGGCAATCATATGGGGAAGGCGCGAATATTGTGTCAATTCCACCTTTTTTGGGTCGATCATCAACAGCTTCACCTCATCGGGGCTGGCGTTCATCAAAATCGACATGACGATGGTGTTTACGCAGACCGATTTT
>PLXF01000143.1 GCA_003151315.1 Parachlamydiales bacterium | reverse complement strand
TAGATCGCTATCGCCCAAATGTCACCTATTACCTTTCCGAGGCGGACAGAAACAGGTTGTATGAATTGGGTAAAACGGATGGGGAGCGCCCCGCTGGGACTTATGCGCGCCAAATTTTTAATCGATTATTAATCGACTTGTCATGGAATTCCAGTCGATTGGAAGGGAATACGTATTCGCTGCTCGAGACAGAGCGGCTCTTAGAATCGGGAGAAGTCACCGAAGGGAAGGACCAAAGAGAAACGCAGATGATTTTAAATCACAAAGCTGCGATTGAATTTTTGGTTGAATCTGCAACAGATTTAGGGATCAGCCGGTATGCGGTATTGAACGTCCACGCTCTTTTGTCTGACAATTTATTGCCCGACGAGGCCTGCGGTTCCCTCCGCCATATTTCTGTCGCTATTGGAGGCTCTGCTTATCTCCCCTTAGCCGTTCCTCAACTCATCACCGAATGTTTTCAGCAAATTATCGATACCGCCGCCGCTATTAAAAATCCGTTTGAGCAGGCGTTTTTCTTGATGGTTCATCTCCCCTATTTGCAACCCTTTGAAGATGTAAATAAACGGGTTTCCCGTTTGGTAGCCAATATGCCCCTGATCCGGGAAAACTTGTGCCCCCTTTCGTTTGTAGACGTTCCCGAGCAGACGTATATCAACGGATTGATTGCAGTTTATGAACTCAATCGCACAGAGCTTCTTTCGGAGATTTTTATATGGGCTTATGAGCGGTCCTGTTCCCGTTATTCAGCAACGCGTAAAGCGCTTGGAGATCCTGATCCCTTCCGCCTGCGCTATCGGCTAGAGATTAAAGAGGTGACCGCCAGGATAGTGCGAGAGGGGATGAATAAAAAAATAGCCGCTCAATTTATTCATCGATGGGCAAAAGAGCACATTTCCGCCAATGATCAACAGCCCTTTATTAACGCTGTTGAAACCGTTGTGACCAGTCTGCACGAGGGGAATATCGCCCGATATCGCCTCACCCTTAACGAATATGAAAAATGGCATCTTGTCTGGCAGTAGCTTTTCGTCGGAGGGCATCCCCCTACTCCCCGTGAACGCGTACAAGAAATAAACAATAGAAATTAATGTCCTTGTTAGTTTCGGCAAAAAACTAAATTTAAAGATTTTAATTTAAAATGCTGAATTGTTTCTCAAAAAAAGAATTGTTTTCTTCAACTAGAACTACTCATTCGCAACTCTCTTATATTTAGGTTATTAGTGATTTTAGCCATTTTTTGGCTGAAATTACCTGTTATTTTAGCCAAAAAATGGCTAAAATGAGGGAAAGAGGGGGGCATGGAACGGGACCTTAGGAAAGAGCTGGATCAGTGGCAGAAAAAAGAAGAGAGGATTCCTTTGTTGATTCGGGGCTCTCGACAGGTGGGGAAAAGCTATCTGGTTGAGGCTTTCGGCCGGGAGGCCTTTGAGTCGTTTGTTACGGTCAATTTCGAAATGAAACCCGATTACTGCGCCTGTTTTCAGAGTTTGGATCCCAGCGATATCATCCCTCAATTGGAAGGGCTTTCTAAAACGAGAATTATTCCGGGAAAAACGCTCCTTTTTTTGGATGAGATCCAAAATTGCCCGCGCGCTTTGATGGCGCTTCGCTATTTCAAGGAAAAGCTCCCTCAACTTCACGTAATTGGCGCAGGTTCGTTGTTGGAATTTACGATTGAAGACGAGCAGTTTTCGTTCCCCGTCGGACGAGTTCAATTTCTTTACCTGAAGCCTCTCTCTTTTCGGGAGTTTTTACAGGCCAAAGGAGAGGAGATGGCTTTGGAACAGATCCGCAGCGCAACTGTCGCTAATCCCTTGGGCAAGGGGATGCACAAGCATCTTTTAGATCTTCTTAAGTCCTATTTTTTTACGGGAGGAATGCCCTCTGCGATCCGCTCTTTTTTATCGGACAATTCTTATCTCGAATGTCAAAGGATTCACGATGTTATATTAGGTAATTACCAAAACGATTTTGGGAAATATGCCTCAAAATCCCAGTATAAATACCTGCAACGCCTTTTTGAAAAAGCGCCTCGAATGGTGGGGCAGCGATTCAAGTTTAATAAAATCGATCCCGAAATGCGCTCTCGCGAATTGAAAATAGCGCTAGAGCAACTGGGCTATGCAGGATTGATTTACGAAGTGCACGCGGTTAGCGCAGCGGGTCTCCCTTTGAAAGCGCAAATGAAGGACAACAAGTTCAAACTTGCCTTTTTGGATATTGGGCTTTTACAAACTAGTTTGCGGGTAGATCCTCAGGATATTTTGCAGGCTGATCTTCTCCAAATTAACGCCGGCGTTTTAGCTGAGCAATTTGTGGGCCAAGAATTACTAGCTTACGCTAATCCTTATCGGAAAGAAGAGCTCTTCTTCTGGGAAAGGGAGCAGGTCTCTAGCTCGGCGCAAGTCGATTATGTGGTAGCGATAGGATCAGAAATTATCCCTATCGAAGTAAAAGCGGGCAAAACGGGAAAGCTAAAATCGCTCCATTTGTTCATGTCGGAAAAAAAGAGTTCTTTGGGTGTTCATATTTCCCAAAACCCATTGTCTTTCCACAATCATATTCTCGCTCTTCCCTTGTACATGATCGACGAATTACCTCGATTATACCCAACGTGAATCAGAGGATGTCTACAAAGTAAGATTCCGTCAAAAATCGACCCTGTAACTCTGATGTTTAAAGCGTCTAAACGTCACTCCAATGACGTTTAGTTTTTTAAACCGAATCACCTTTTAACCCACAATATTACCGGAAGTGGGTTGTATGGGTTAATTAACTTCTCTTTATTAACCCATTTAACCCACCTGGGTTCTGTGGTGGGTTAAAATATAATGTCCTAATTATTAGGCGGTTAAGAACGGTACCGCTCCGCGCTGATGAAAAAACAAGCC
>PLXF01000091.1 GCA_003151315.1 Parachlamydiales bacterium | reverse complement strand
TTTTTTAACCACAGAGAAGAGGGAGCTCAGAGAGAAGAGGGGCAAACGCTCTTATTGGGCTGCTATAGGAATTCTGGCCATTTTCATAATTTTCCACATTTGTTTAAAAATATTTTTTTGCCTGTAGCGGCGTGTTTTTTCATCAGCGCNNTAATTGCTGAGACGCTGAGATCGCTGAGGGAAAAATCGGGGCCTTGCCCGAAGAAAGAGAGAAATCATTTTATCGATCAAACAGTTCGGTCTTTTTCGTGCACTATATGCCTCTCGTAATTCCAGAATCGGGAATTGAATAGCTCTTTCGTGAAATAATAAGCCTTTCCCTAGAAAAACGTGTGCGATATGACCGCTTTTCTATGGAAAAACGTGCGTCTTAAATCGTATCTAATTTGTTTTTAAATACTTGTGGTCAGAAGCTTCCCAGGGGCCATTTTTTTGCGATAACTATACCAAAACCGACTCCCGAAGCGGTGGTTTAGGTTTTCCCCAGAAAATGCAATTGCAGTTTTTGGGGGGATTTTGTAGGATTAAAAATGTCCCCAAAAATAGCATTTTCCATTTCCGGGGGTAAAAAAGGTGGCATGGCAAAATTCATTGGTAGGAAAAAAGAACTTGAATCGCTTAAAGGGCTTTTCCAGAAAAAGAGTTCTAGTCTTGTTGTGATTCGGGGAAGGCGCCGGATCGGAAAGAGTCGTTTGGCTGAAGAATATGCCTCGTCCTTTAGCAAAGCCTATATCTTATCCGGGATTCCTCCGGAGCCCGGGGTAACCGCCGAGGCAGAGAGGGCTGAATTTCTGCGGCAACTTCAGGAGTACCGATTGCCGATCTATCGGAGCGATGATTGGGGTAATTTGTTTTATGATTTGGCGCAGGAGTGTAAAAAAGGGCGTGTGCTTGTAGTTCTCGACGAAATCACCTGGATGGGTTCTCAAGATCCTACATTCCTCCCTAAGTTAAAGACCGCATGGGATCGCTATTTTAAACACAATTCTCAGTGTATTATGATTCTTTCCGGATCCAATTCTGCATGGATCAGCAAAAATATCCTCAGCAGTACCGGATTTTTTGGTCGTGTTTCTCTCCGCATTCTCCTGGAGGAGCTTACTTTGCCGGAGTGCAATCTGTTCTGGGAAGGCAGCTCTGGAACGATCTCAGCCTATGAGAAATTTAAAATTTTGTCAGTGACTGGAGGTATCCCTCGTTATCTGGAAGAGTTGCGTCCAGATCTATCTGCTGAAGCAAATCTGCAACGTCTGTGCTTTGATTCAGAGGGATTACTTTTTCGTGAATTTGATCAAATTTTTCATGACTTGTTCCATAAACAAGGACACTTTTATAAGCAAATTGTGGAGAATCTGATTGATTCTCCTCTTTCCACTACAGAACTCGCGGAAAAACTGGAGAGGTCGCGAGGCGGCGATTTGAGCGCGGCTCTTGGAGAGCTGATGGAGTCGGGTTTTTTGGCGCGCGACTACACTTGGTCACTTGCGACCGGAAAGCGATTAGAATCGAGTCGGTATCGCATCAGAGATAATTATCTGCGATTTTATTTGAAATACATTCTCCCTCATAAAGAACAAATTGAAAGCACCCAGTTACAGCGATTGCCTCTCGGATGGCTGTCTATTATGGGGGTGCAGTTTGAAAATTTGGTCTTGAATAATGGACCTCTTGTGTGTCGGATTTTAGGGATTTCACCTGAGGATTTGGTGATTGCTAACACCTATTTTCAAACAGCGGGCACTCGCAAGCGGGGGTGTCAAATCGATTACCTCATTCAAACGCGGTTTCGCTGCTTATACGCATGTGAAGTCAAATTTCGGCAAGGGTTAGTGGGTACGGAAGTCATTGAAGAGGTGGAGGAAAAGCTTCGTCGTTTAAAGCTCCCTCGAGGATTTTCCTGTCGCCCTGTGCTTATCCATGTCAATGGCGTCTCGGAAGCGGTTATCGATAGCAACTACTTTGCGCGCATCATCGACTTTTCTGAGTTGTTATACCGTTCGTGAAGTGGCACTTTGGACAATTTGTAAGTTGATTTACAGAACTGTCCAAATAATTTTAATTCGTTGGTAATAAGATAGTTTAGCGTTAATAATTCCCTGTTAGGACTCTTGGAACGCGGTTTGCACCTCTCTCTCGCTTCTCGGTGGTGCTCGGTGTTAAAATGCAGCTCTTTCACTTACAATTCCTTTATAGACAGCAGCAAGATTCAACACCGAGCACCACCGAGATGCGAGAGAGGCGTTGAAACGCGCAAAGAAGAGAGAATCTACGAATCTCCCCATTAAAATCCCCTTCTGCTATATGCCGAAATAAGGAGACTTATGCTCTTTCGCAAACGGGTGTCGCTCGGGTTCTTTGTGACGGCCGGATGTAGCTTAATTTCAACGAGTTGCGTTGAAGCTGCGCCGTCGGGATTTACCCTCGAGTCGGGGGATGCGCTCCCGCCTGTCCAAAAAAATGGGGCTTTAGTCATCGAAAGTTCCTCTAATGCCATGATCGATTGGGAGAGCTTTTCCATCGGCTTGGATGAGAAAGTTTTATTCCAACAGCTCAGTCAAAATCA
>PLXF01000025.1 GCA_003151315.1 Parachlamydiales bacterium | reverse complement strand
GAGAAACGAGGAGATATTGTGATCTTTAGAATAGACGCCATTAATGATTTTTTCGGCGCTCCCCGATTTGCCCGCTTCGGTGTAGCCAGAAATATCGGCCAGCTTTGAGGTGCCTCCCTCTTTGGTCACAAATTTCATCCCTTTTACAATGGAGCGGGCCATATCGGTGGGTAAAATCTGCCTTTGCAACCCTAAACCAGTTCGGTCCAACACAATGTTCTGCGCTCCGTCGGGTCCCCTTTTAACGATCTTTTTGACAATATGGGGCTGCACTTGCCATCCTCCATTGGCTAAGATGGCATAGGCGCGCACCATTTGGATGCTATTGACCAAAATATTGTGACCAATCGCCAAAGAGTAGGGAGTGGGAAGCGACCACTCGAGCTTTCCATTGGGGTGGAGTTTTCCAGGTGTTGGAAGAAGTCCCGAACTTTCGGCGGGCAGCTCGATTCCCGTTTTTTGTCCAAAGCCGAAAAATTCCGATAGAGCGGCTCGATACCAATTGTCCCCCATCGTATCGACGAGCCGCTGGGCTAAACGTGCGAGATAAATATTGGACGATTTTTGGAGCGAAAGATTCATGTTCAAGTAACGGTGGGATCTTCCATCTTTCAATGGAGTGCTGCGGCCAGGAAACCACCCATTGGAGGTCGGGATTTTCTCTTCAGGGGTAAAAAGGACCTTTTTCCCCTGCCGCTTCAGCTCCTCATTGGCCTTCATACAAACGGCTAAGGTCAGGGGCTTGAAAATCGACCCGGGCTCGAAACAATCGGTAACCGCTTTTACTCGCGTACACTCTTGTAACTTGGGATCGTTGTAGTAATCGGCATAACGGACAGGGTTGAAAGAGGGTATTTGCGCTAACGCCCAAATCTCTCCTGTATATGGATCCATCATGACGGCCCAACCACTTGTGGCTTTTGCGGCTTGCACACCTTTAGCTAATTCCGATTCAACTACGGCTTGCAAATAGTGGTTAATCGTCAAATAGACATCGGCGCCATTTTCAGGAGCAATCAAAATTTTTCCCGTATCGAGTGGATGACGCGGTGAGCGAACGATCAGCCTTTTCCCCTCTTTTCCCACCAAATAGGAGTTGAAGAGCATCTCAAGGCCTCCTGTTGGCAGACTCTGTTTGGTCTGGGGATCTTTTTCCTCTTGGACCGTATGTAAAACGGAACCGAGGAGCGACCCATACGGATAGGAGCGCTTATAATCGGAGAGAAAATAGAGGGCGTTTCGGGCGATTTTCTCCTGTTTCGCAAATTCCGCCCACCAATGGGCGATTTTCTCCCGCTCTTCGATCGCAATCCACAGAGCGAGTTTACGACTGCGGCTTTTTTTAAAAAACTCGGCTCGCCAAGTCGGCCAATCGATCGTTTTTGTTTTGACTACCTGGAAAAGCTGCTCGGCCATCCGCTCTTTTGCAGGCGCGGGGATCGAATCGGGATCTATATAGAGATGGAACTTCATCACGTCGATAACAAAGGGGGTCTCTTCTTCGGGATGCCCCTGTTTAATCGAAGTGTTTGAATAAAAAGAGCCTCGCATAAACGGTTCGGTAACAATCGCCTGGTGTTGATTCATCGCCACCTGAACCCATTTGTCTCCATCGACAATCTGAATCTGGTAGAAACGGACAATTAAAAGGCAAAAAAGGAGGAAGAGGAATACCGCAATGCAAGTAAGCCGCTTACGGTCGGCCGATCCGACCTTATGAGGAGGGGCAGGTTTCAATTGGAGGCGATCCCTTCAGGAACGGTCAATATCTCTTTTAACAGAGGGTGTTTTAAATGGCTAAATTCGGGGCTATGCGCCAACTCAATGAGGCGCGCAGGGTTTTCAAACCGGTCAATTTCGTACCGTAAGCGCCGATTTTCTTCGCGCACCAAACGGATCTGCTTTTCCACTTCGGGAAGCTGAATTTTAAGCTGCGTCAATTCACTTTGCTTATAAAAATAGGAGTAGAGGCACAGTCCAAATACCGTTAAACAAAACCCGAGCCGCAGAAGTAAATTTTTTTCCATACATCACGCACATATCTTCTCAGCGATCCGCAATTTAGCGCTTCTTGAGCGGGAGTTCGCCTGGATTTCCTCCGGCGTGGGGATAGCCGGCTTTTTCGTTAAAATTTTCAAACATCCGGCAGCCGCCTGTCCCCTCTTGGCCACTCGCCATTCACACTTCTTAAATAAGGTTTTCGCAATCCGATCTTCGAGGCTGTGAAAAGAGATCACCGCGATCCTCCCCCCGACAGAACACATATCGATCGCTGCTTGAATCCCTTTTTCTAACTCTCCTAACTCGTCATTCACCGCAATCCGAAGCCCCTGAAACGTCCGGGTGGCTGGGTGGATGGGACTTCGCCCCACAATCGGTTCGACGAGCTTCACTAACTCGGCGGTGGAGCGGATCGGTTTTTTTCGCCTCGCATCCACAATCGCTCTCGCAATCTGCCTCGAGCGGCGCTCTTCTCCATACTCGAACAAAATCCGAGAAATTTCCGCTTCGGGGTATTTGTTCACAATCTCTTCCGCCGTCAAATCGGCGCTCGGATGCATCCGCATATCCAGAGGACCATCGCCCCGAAAGCTAAATCCCCGCTCTCTATGGTCGAGCTGCATCGAAGAGACCCCTGCGTCAATCATAACGCCCTGTAAAGAGTCGATCTTCAGCTCGCGCAAAATCTGTTTCAGCTCCGAGTAGCTCGAGCGGACAAATTCCACCTTTTCTCGCCAAGGGGATAAAGCCGCCGCAGCCGCTTCATGCGCCACCGGATCGCGGTCACACCCGATATATTTTTCAATTTCGGGGTGGATCGCTAAAAGGGCTCGCGCATGCCCCCCTGCACCCAAGGTTCCATCAAAAAAGTTTCTTAGCTCGACCCCTTCGAACGCCTGAACAATCTCCCGCAAAAGGACAGAAACATGGGGAGTTTTCATGGTTTCAGAACTGTCGAGTCAAAATAGAGTGGATTCAATGCAGAAGAAAGGCTCGGAGCTGGGGCCGCTGCGACAGGCGCTGGGGCCTCTTCATGAAGGAGCGCAAACGCTTGCTCGATCATTTTGGCTAAATCGGCCGATTTGCCCTCGATCAAATTCTTCAAATTCTCGTCATATACTTCTTTCGGCCACAGTTCGATCTTATCGAGTACACCTGCAACCACGATCTCTTTTTTAATCCCCACGGCATTTTTTAAAGTGGCAGGAAGAGAGATGCGCCCAATTTTATCGCACTCGGTCTCATGCAAGGTGGAGAAAAATAAAGTGAAAAACTTTTGATACTGGGAGACGTGTTGCATTTTCTGAAATCGTTCGACAATTTTCTGAATGGCGCTCTTGCGATAGATGGATAAACAGCCGCCTAATCCCAAGCAAATTGAAAATTCGCACTTGCCCTCTTCAATCAGGCCGTAGCGCATCTCTTGAGGAAGGACGAACCGCCCCTTCTCATCGAGTTTTGCCACCGTAGAGCCTTTGAAAAAGAACCCGCTCACATATTTCCCACGTTCTCCCACATCTTATCCACCAAATCCCAAATCGCGCAATCCCTTTTCCACACAATAATTGGCAAATTGTTCATAACCATTCTACATTTAAGCCTTTGTGGAGAAATAAAAAGATGTGGGAAATTGTGGGAAAGTTGTTCAAAACCGCCGAGATTCGCCCCTTTTCGGTGTAATAAACTAAATACATAAGTTATTAATATTAAAATATTTAAGAACTATATCTAACGAGTTATCCACAAAATCGACGAAGTGTTCATATCTTAAGTGGTATCAACAGACCAATTTTCGAATTAGGATCCTATCCCCCCAAAAAAAGAAGATAGAAAGACAAGGGTGCTGAAAAACCGAAAATCATAAGGGTATGACCATTTATTTCCCATCATATTAATGAGGCCACCCATGCCCTCGGCCAATTCTTGGATTGCGAGCGGTGTACCGTTCGCGACTCAAGAATCGGTTTTTGGGAATCTGATCGGCGCAAAATAGCCCCAATTAAAAATAGAGGCTATTTGTGCGGAGGGAAATTAGGGGATGCAGATGGCTCCCAAAACCAATTCTTGGATTACGAGAGGTATACCTCTTTACTAATCTCGCAACCTTTATATATACTCAAAGATGATGGATGAGGTGATATGAGTGTTAAGCCCCGCACGATTGACAATCTAGGAATCGATTCTTCGGTCCGTTATGCAAAGGACCTCGAACAGCTCGACCGCAGGCTCGTAGAAGAGTCGAAATGGATCCCCGAAAAGACCACCATTTCTGTCCTTAGACCTTATGCACCCAGCGAATTCGACTATTTCCAAGGAACCGCGAAGACCCTCTGGGCCCTATTCCAGCCTCCAGCCGAGTATTACAACCGGGTCGGCCAATTCTTCAGCTACCAGCTAATCCCCTCATTAGGCTCCTATGAAAAACAAGAGACCGACACCGATAAATTGGCCAGTTTAGAAGACGTATTGAGCAAGCCCCACTCTTCAAAAAAAGGGAAACGGGATTCTTCCGACAACGAAAAAGAACAGGAAGACCAAGAAAAAGAGCGGCGCATTTTGATGAATCTCATGGAAACATTGACTCGCCTCGACAAGACCCTCTCTCTCATTAATTCCCGGCGTAACCAATACCAAAAAGGGTAGGCAATGAGTCAGAAAAATTGGCTAGAAGTTCTCGGTTGGGGAAATCCAGAAATTGAAGATCTCCGTTTCGTCGCCTATTCTTATATTAAGCAAGGGATCTATGACGTCGCGCTCACCTTTTTCGACGCTCTGGCCGTATTAGCCCCTGCAAACGCTTACGATCTACAAACCATCGGCGCGCTCCATCTGCAAATCGGCAATGGCCTCAAAGCTCTCGACTATCTAGATAGGGCCCTGAAATTAGATCCAACCAATCCTCTCTCCCAGCTCAATCGGGCCAAAGCCCTCTTTATGCTAGGCTACAAACGGCAAGCGCTAGCTCAAGCCCAAGAGTTGGAGAAATCGCTCCTCCCCGAGATCTCCACGCAAGCCTCAGCCCTTGTTTTGTCGTATCGGTAAAATCTCCCTTCAGAGACTCATCTTTGGTTAAAAGCGCTCAAAGTGGCTATACTACAATCGGTCAATAACTTGGAATTTGAGCAGCGTCAAAGTACCCTAGAATCGACGATCGCAACCCGCCCTGTATTGTTAATACAGAGCGGGTTGCGAAGCTTCGCGGTCGTCGATTCTAGGGCACTTTTACGCAGCTCAAATCCCAAGTTATTGACCGATTGTAGTATAAATCAACAGAGATGTAGTGATAAGGCTTTCCTAAAGCCTCCGCTGCCTGTATGGCTAAAGTAGTTTTGCCAACTTGCCGAGAACCAATAAGAGCCTGAATCCATTTTCGTGGCTCCAAAGCCTAGAAAAAAAATAGCTTGAAAATAGGTCACTTTTCCATTTACTCACCTCATTGAGTAATTTTACTCAATGCATTGAGTAAAATTGATAAATAACAATAAGTACCTCAAAATAAAAGAGTTAGGAATAGGCAGCTTGATGAAATTAACAATTTAAACTAAAAGCTATAATTAACAGTTTAATTAATATAAACTGATTGTATATAATTAACGTTAAAATAGGGAATAAAATGACAAACAGTATTACAAAACAAACATTTACTCCACTCTTACCTCGGACTTCCGCTTCTTCACAAACAACGACTACTGAAAAAATACAGAAGATCTCTTCTGAAATAGAGACCTGGAATAAATTTCTTTACTCCTGCTTGGGAGCGCTTGTTATTGGACTTCCCCTAACAATCATAGCCGTATCTGCACTTTCTGATCCCTTCTCGCTTATTTTTTCTTTACTTGGCGGGCTCGCTTTAACTTATGGTGTCGTAGGAGGATTCTTTAGTTGTATTACTCGCATGGATTTAGTCAGAAAAAAGGATGCTGCCGAAATAGAAGATAAGACTTTTTCCCAAATTGTTTTAGCAGACGACTCTGCAAACGATCAAATACGATTTGCGAGATATTTACGTGGCTGCTACCGCCTTGGCGAAGAGGTGATGGTACAGAAATTACGCGCTGAAGGCCATAACACCGAATTCCAAAATCTCCAAAAGATATTTGGGAAACCTCTCGCCAAACATCTTTGGCAAGCCCGCACACCCATTGAAAAGGATGCGGATCTTCGGATGCGTCCATAAGCGTGTCTACAAAGTAAGGTTTCAAAAACTTGTTCCTCTCAACTTTGGTATCTATACTATTCGTGATTCAAGAACGGTATATCGATTTGGCCCATTTGCCAAACACTGCAAAATTGTTTTTTGTGATATGACTATACCGAGCGCGGGTAGATTCCTGATTTTTGGCGTCTCTGAATGATCACTCGCCGGGAGTATTGCATCAATATTTCCCACGAGTGATCGTTGAGCCGTCATGATGTCTGCAAAAATTTAAGGAACTACCCGCGCACAGTATATACACAAGTTTATTCAAGAGATCTGTAACCATGATTTTTGTCCCTCTGTTTTTATTCCTTCTCTCCTTTTTTCTCTATAAGGGGCTCCATATCGTCCCTCACCAAGAAGCTTGGGTTGTGCAGCGACTCGGGAAATTTAACAAAACGCTGGGGCCTGGACTTAACTGGATCATCCCTTTTACCGACGCTGTCGCCTATCGCCACTCTTTGAAAGAAGAGGCGATCGAGGTTCATGAGCAAACTGCGATTACACAAGATAACGTGAGCGTAAACCTCGATGGTGTGATCTATGTGAAAATTGTCGATCCGATCTCCGCTTCTTATGGCGCTAAAAATCCGCTGCACGCTTTGACGCAATTGGTACAGACGACGATGCGGTCGGAAATCGGGAAAATCGCTTTGGATAAGACCTTTGAAGAGCGGGAAAGTTTAAATGGGAAAATCGTGGAAGCGATTAACGAAGCGTCGAATAACTGGGGCATCCGGTGTTTGCGCTATGAGATCAAAGATATTAAAATGCCCGAAGATATCCGCAAGGCGATGGAATTGCAAATGACGGCCGAGCGGCAGAAAAGGGCCCGCATTTTGGAATCGGAAGGATTTCGGCAATCGGCGATTAACGAATCTGAAGGGCAAAGACAAGCTCTTATTAACAATGCTGAGGGGATGAAAGAGCGGGTCGTGTTAGAGTCGGAGGCCGCTTTTGTCGATCGGGTAAACCGAGCGAAGGGGGAAGCAGAGGCGATCGGATCGATTGCTGAGGCATCGGCTTCCGGCATTGAACGGGTTGCGTCAGCGTTGAATCAAACGGGCGGCGAAAAGGCGGCAGCTATTCAAATCGCTGAGAAATATATCGATGCTTTTAAACAACTGGCCAAAGAGACGAATACGATTATCCTCCCTTCCAATTTACAGCAACCTGCTGCAATGGTAGTTGAGGCCATGTCTATTTATGATCGGTTGAAAAACGGAGCGAGTCCTTATGAGAGGCGCAGAGAGACCTCTGCGCCTTATGGAGAGCCAAGCTAATTAGTAACCAAATCCAACGGAGAGCTCAGCAAGAGGTCCGGGGAATTTGTTTTCTTGGACAAAAGCAAGCGTAGGCTGGCTAACGACGAACTCCATGAAGCTGTGAATATCAGCTTTACGGTTCATTTCGTAACCGATGGAAACGCTAGGTACGATACCAATGAACTTGGAAGCTTCGCGATTTCTCATCTCGCCTAATGCCAGACCGCCGCCATAATAGAAGCTGTCATCATTTAGCGGGCTAACGTAGCGCAGGTAGCTAACTTTAGGAAGAGTGTAGAAATAGCTACGCTCCTCTTTTTCGCCAGCAAAACCTTGTGTGTAGTTCGCAGAGATATCAACTGCAGAAACTACATTGCTCATTCTCCAACCCAAGCCGAGACCAGGAATGAAGAAAGCGCGATCCAACGCAGGCTTTTGGTAAGCTTGCGTATCGGCAACACCCATGCGAAGGTAGACAAAGCTATTCTTCTTGGCTATTGTTTTTTCCAGGACATTCGGCTTAAATTCGCGAGGAATGTCGGAGGATGTCAGAGTCTCGAGAGAAGATGCTGCGTCAACTGCGAAGCAAGATACTGCTGCGAGTGCAAAAATCGTTGAGAAAAATTTCCTTTTCATAATTACCTCCTGAAAAAGGATCTCCATTATCACTCAACAGAGTTATTCCGTCTATTAAACTAATTTATACTACACCTCGAAACTTAACATCGGCGTCCACATATACCGTTCGTGACTCAAGAATTGACAGAGAAAGAACGGCAATTTTTTTGGTCATGCACATCAAATTTTCGACTGGTTTTACATAAGCTAAAGTCTTGAGAACCTTTCAAACGAAAGCAGGAAACCTTGGTGAATACCAGCGATTCCCGCTCCTCTATGGAAAATTGGCGATTCTTTCGTAAACTTTTCGGGGGTCTCCATAGGAAAGCCAGCGGGAACTGCTGGATGAATACTAATCGGAGCCATTGCTTCCATGGCGATTATAAGAGGGCATCGGAAATCCCACCTTTATCTCTCGTTTTGTCCATTCATTAAGCACAAAAAGAACGCTTTCATCGCAAGCAAGAGCTTGGATAACCGCAGCTTTTATTTTTGGATCCCCATTCCCCTCAGTTAGGTCCATTTTATCTTTAATCTCTTGGCAAGATTTGATACAGCGTCTTAAATCTGCTGCTAGGTTTGACAACTCAAGAATACCCGGCCTCTCATATAGCCTAGAGTAAATGATAGAGCACTTTTGATGAGTATGAAACACTTTCCCGTCTTTGATCGACGCTTGTCTGTTTCCGAATTGCTGCGCAATGTTGCTCTGCTTCTCTTCAGATGTTTGAACCGACGAAATTCCAGTTATACTTGCCATACAGGTCTCCTATGTTGAAACAGCGAGCATTCTACATAAAGTGTTAATTTTAGTCGCTCAGTAAATATGACATCTTTTTTAAATCTGAAAAAACGGGAACTTTAGTCGAATTGTCCGTAGGCATAGCTAGGCACAAAAAAATAGCCCCATAATTAAAAACCTCCAGAAGAAATTGACAATTGAAATAACGATCCATATACAAACGAGATACTATACAACGACAAAACAATAAAAAAAAGAAAACAAGCAAAAGAAAAAGAATTTTTCTTTTTTATTAATTTGCGATAAGATCGCAAATTAAATGGAATAGAAAAATAGATAAAAAAGAGAAGCATAGCTCCAGACGAAACAAAATCCCAAAACGTCCCTCTTACAGTTTGATGCCACCTAATAGTTTCGGATAGGAACATCGGATAGGTGGTGGCTAAAAGAACAAACGACAAAGATGCAAACAATATAAATACTGAAAAAGCAAGATCTTTCCGATTTCTATTCCACAAAAGATAAGCTTTGAATGTTTGAGGGATAGTTATGCAAAATGCAGCGGCAAACATCAATAAAAACAAAAAAGTCTTAGCAACTAAACAGTCACCAAATAAAAAAAATCACTCATTATTGACCTCATAAAAATGATATAGTTATACCTCTCGTGATTCAAGAATCGTCACGAGCGGCATAAACGCCTAACGGTCTGTTGAATGGGATACTTTATACTAAAAAATAAAATTATAGAAAAGAATTATCAAGAATATAGCCCTGAAAATGAGCAAGATGCGTCTGCTGTTCCTGATTTAAGAATCGGCATTTGAAAAAGGAAAACGCCGATTTTTGGAACCGCGAAGGTTATCGACTCTAAGACTCGATGTTGCGGCGTACCATTTGCACTTGACGGCGGAGTATTTCATTGAGTTGCACTTGATCGGTGATCTTTTTCCAGGCGTGGAGAAGCGTGGAGTGCGTTTTACCACCAAAAGAGACGGCGATTTTCATGAGAGAATCGTCGATTAGCTCTTTCGCCAGATACATAGCGACTTGACGGGCGGTGGCAATCTCTTTGATCCGCGACTCCCCTTTCAATTCACTTACTCGCACTTCAAAAACGGCGGCGACACTTTTTAGAATGCTCTCCACAGACACTTTTTTCTGCGGGGCATTGGATTGGAACATTTCACTTAAGATCCTCTCGACAATATCTTGGTTGAGCTCGGTCGCTAAAAGGCGCGAATGGGCGCACAGGCGATTGACCGCCCCTTCGATTTGTCGGACGTTGTTGTAGATGTGTTCGGCGATAAAAAAGGCAATTTGGCTAGGGATATTGAGGCCGCGGCTTTCTGACTTATGTTTAATAATCGCCACGCGCGTCTCCAGATCGGGTACACCCATGTGGGCGACTAGGCCCCATTCCATGCGCGCCACCATCCGCTCAGAAAGTTTCAGTTGGGACGGGGGCTTATCGCTTGTGATTACGATCTGTTTATTTTGATTGATGAGCGCCTCAAAGGTGTTGCAAAACTCCTCTTCAAAATTGAGTCGGTTTTGCAGAAACTGGATATCATCGACGAGCAATACATCTAGTGTTCGGTAAAAGCGCTTCATTTTATCGATCGATTTATTCCGGAGATTATCGACGATATCGTTGATAAAGGCCTCTGTTGTGATCGCCTGGATCTTCGTTTTTTTGCTGTGCTCTTTAATGTAGTGGCCAATGCCGTGGAGCAAATGGGTTTTCCCCAGACCTACGCCGCCATGGATAAAGAGAGGATTGTAAGTTTTTCCCGGACGAGAAGCGACACCGATTGCAGCCGATTTGACAAATTGATTCGAAGGCCCTTCGATGAAATTTTCAAACGTGTAGTGTTGATTGAGCTTAAGCTCGTAGTGGGATGAATCTGATGTTTCTGGCTCTACCTGTAAAGGTGCGCGCGACGCTTCCTTTTTAGGCGCTGCAGCGACAACAAAGGTGATCGCGAGATCACCCGAGGTTCTCATGGGTAAAAAATTGGACAGGACCCCTTTAAAATTATCGAGGAGATATTCCTGCACAAAAATATTGGGAACCTCGAGAACAATTTCATCGGGAGTCGCTTGCGCGAGGCGGATTGGGGCGAGCCAATTGGCATATTCGGCGCGGGAGCACCGCGTCTGAACGAATTCGAGAAATTGAGTCCAGGGAGATTTGGTTTCACAGTCTTGCATGGAGCTACTTTAACAGTCCGCAGGAGCACCTCGCAAGAAAAATAAAGATCCCTCTATTTGTTAAAGGGTTGTGGCAAAAATTAACGAGACTGGCTAGTTCGTGCTCCGAACCTCGTCTCCGGCATCATCTAGAAGGCTTATGGGTTAAAAAAGAGAAAGGATCATCCCCTTCTTGGGAAAAACTTCAGCAATTTGTGTACAGGCTTGTTGCAGCCACTCCACTCTACTCCCTGGATCGATCAGGAGAATTGATCGCTCTGGTTCGATAGAGATTTCTTTCAACCCGATCGAGGACATTAAAAAGGCGCCATATTTGCGTTTTAAAAGAGGTATAAAAGGACAACCTAAGAGGGAAGCAAAGGCGCGAATAATACAGCTGCATTTTTTTGAGCCTGATTCGTGGGGCACCTCAACAATTAGATCGGGAACGTCCCAGCCCAATCGATGCCAAAAAATAAGAGCCATCGAAGCGGTCGCGATATCTACCTCTTCTTCTCCTATTTTGCTGCGCAAAATAGAGGCGGGCGGCGACCATTCAAAAAGTCTCGCGCGGGGAAAACAAAAATCGGGCGCCGTGCGACATTTTTGGCATAATTCCCGCTCTTCGGGCTCAAAACAGTGGCAGCATCTCCCCACAGGATCGGGCGGCGCTAATAGATCCCAGCAGGCGGCGCAAAAGAATCGACTTTCATACGGCTGCGCGCAAGAAAGGCACAAAGGGGGATAAATTAGATCTATTATATGCCTAAAAATCGGTTTTTCTTTTGCAAATGGTATTTAGGGTCGTTTAATTTTCCATCAATGGAGATGATAAAGGCTTCTGTTAATTTAAAAAGGACAAATTGCTTCATCTTCACATGAATGTTGATGTTGCCATCGAGATCGACTAGA
>PLXF01000032.1 GCA_003151315.1 Parachlamydiales bacterium | reverse complement strand
TCAATAGAATTTTAAATCACTATACGAGTTTCCGAAGCGAAAAATCGCACATCGCGTAAATTTAGTCTGGAGCGAAGGCGAGTTTGGCGAATTTGGCTACGAGGGTTCTTTTCACATCCGCTTCGTCGAAATAGACGTCGTAGGTCAGGCCGAAAGAGCTGTGGTAGGCCTTTTGGACCGTTCCCACTCCAAATTCCCGATGGATAACTTTGTCTCCGACAGCAAAGCCTTCCGGATCTGAGGACGGGGAGTCGTCGATTTCTCTGTGCAGACTCACCGACGAGAGGTTTTGCAGGTATTGGGCAGGAATTTCGCGGAGGAAGCGGGAAGGGCGCATAAATCGAGGCGTTCCCCACAAGTAGCGGGACGTTGCAGCGGTTAGATAGAGGAACCTCTTGGCTCGAGTCATCCCNNCGAGGAAGACGAGGGGGAATTCGAGCCCCTTACTGTTGTGAATGGTCATCAATTTAACGGCAGGTAACGATTTTTGCTCATCGGCCGTTGTCCGTAGAGAGAGCTCTTCGAGAAATTTGGGTAAAGTGGGGCTTTCCTGTTCCATCTCCCATTCCGCAGCTTTTCCGATGAGTTCATCGAGGTTCTCTTTTCGATCTTGGAACGTCTCTGGATCTTCTTGTAAATATTGTAGATACNNGTTCATGGATTTTTAGCTGGGGCCTTTCTAGGCGAAGCTCCCGAATGAGATTTACGTAACTTTGGAGCCCCTCTTTCTGTTTGGGGGAGAGCTTAATGAGGTCGGGGCGATAGAGCGCCTCTTCGCAGAAACTAAAAATCGGTTGGTTTCCGGCGGCTTCTATGAGCTTTTCTAAAGTGGTCGCTCCGAGTCCTCTTTTGGGTAGGTTGATGGTTCGGAGGAAAGAGAGGAGATCTGTATTGGAGACGACCATGCGGAGAAAGGAGAGGAGATCTTTGATCTCACGGCGCTGATAAAAGGAGAGGCCGCCAATAATTGTATAGGGAATCCGCTTAGATAGGAGGGCGTCTTCAAAAGGGCGGGATTGGGCATTTGTCCGATAGAAAATGGCGATGTCATTGAGTGAAAGGGCGTTTTGGGTGATCCGATTTAAGATCTGGTTTGCCGTGAATTCGGCCTCTTGTCTTTCGCTTTGTCCAACAAAGACGCTTACTTTGGCCCCTTCGCCGAGATGGCTGTACAGATTTTTTTTATAGCGGTTGGCGTTGTGTTCAATCAGAGCGTTGGCCGCCTGCAGGATGATGTTCGTACTTCGGTAATTTTCCTCGAGTGCGATCACTTGAGCGCCGGGAAAATCATTTTCAAAGTTGAGGATGTTTTGATAGCGGGCTCCGCGCCAGGAGTAGATCGATTGATCGGGGTCTCCTACCGCAAAGATATTGTGGTGGACCTCCACTAACATGTGAGCCAGAGTGTATTGCGCCGCGTTGGTATCTTGGTATTCATCGATTAAGACGAAGAGCCACCGATTTTGATATAGCTGCCGAGCCGATTCATTTTCTTTGAGGAGGCGGACCGGGAGGTAGAGAAGGTCGTCGAAATCAACCGCATTGCATTCTTTGAGTTTGGCCTGGTAGAGGGGAAATACTTGAGCAAAATGGGGATCGTTCTCTTCGTTCGCTTGTTCAATCGATAGAAGATCGTTCTTAGCTTTAGAGATTTGGGCTCTTAGGGTGCGAAGAGCCCCTTTATCCCCATCTAATCCGAGACCTTGGATGCAGGTTTTAAGGAGTTTTTCGCTGTCCTCTTCGTCGTAGATGGCAAAATCGCTTGTATAACCCAGTAAATGGATCGATTCTCGTAAGATCCGGGCGCCGAGGCTATGAAATGTGCAGGCCAAAACGTGGACGTTTTTGAGGGCCCGGATGCGGGTCTTCATCTCTTCCGCAGCCTTATTCGTAAAGGTGACGGCTAATATATCGGTGGGGAGAACTCCCATTTCCAGGAGGTGGGCGATCCGATAGGTCACTACGCGTGTTTTCCCCGATCCTGCGCCCGCTAAGACCAGAAGGGGACCTTCTATGTGTTCAACTGCTCGAAGTTGGTGGGGATTTAATTGTGTCATAGCCATTGTCATTGCAACTCATAGTAAGGGATCTGCGAATTCTAATCTTCACAGAATTTATAGTCATTGATCCAATGGACACGCGCTAACNNGACGGAGTTTGCGCGTGTCCATTGGATCAAAGTCGAGTTAAAGATGGGTGAAATTTAACGACAGAGCTTTACGATTATTATTTGGCTCAACGAACGATTGGGAAAATGCGAAAAAACTAAACGATTATTTGTCGGCTATAAAATAAGTTTTCTGAGTTCCCCTTCTCGTAGGCCTAAATTGCCGTAGCGGTGGTAGTCGATGCTGGTGGAAACCTCTCTGAGGTAATAGAGGAGCTCTAGCCGCCCGTTAGCCAGAACGGGGGTATCGATTATGTGTGCTGCTGATTTGGCCGCGGCCTCTTTCAGCGCATGAGAGGCTTTTTTGGCAACACGGATGCGGGATAATTTCCCTTCCCGCACGCGAGTGAGAAAATCTTCTTGGGTTTCTTGAATCACTCGAAGTATAGGGACGAGCTGCGACCAATCGAGGGGAGTGGAAGGGATAGTTTCTCCCGACCAACTGACTTCCAATTGGGCGCCACAAGTAAGTGTTGCTGCGGCAACTCGTAGAGCATCTAGAGGATTCGTATCGGATTCAATACGTAAAACGATCCCTTTTCTGGGAACGTAATGGAAAAAATTGTCTTGGCCGACGATTTTTGTCGGATCCTGATCTTGCCTCATCCGTTTCCACCAATAGGCATAGTTGGCAGCACTGGCGGTCCATAATCCGAGCTCTTCCGCTGTGAGCTCAATATTTTCTAGAAATGAGGTGAGGCTATTGACCCATTCGTTAACCGGGTGTTTTTCTTGGGGTAGACCAATTTGGGTGGCTCGAGCAAATTCACAAATATAATTGGGGCCGCCTGCTTTTGAGCCGTTTCCAAAACTACTGGCTTTACAACCACCAAATGGCTGGCGGCGTACGACGGCCCCTGTAGTGGTTCGATTAATATAGCAATTGCCTACTTCAATTTCTTGTAGCCAAAGGGTTTGTTCTCTTTCATCGAGACTTTCTAATCCCGATGTGAGGCCGTAAGGGACCGCATTGGCCAATTCAATCGCATGGCGTAAATTATCTGCGCGCATAATCCCTAAGACAGGGCCAAATAGCTCCGTCATATGGGTGAAGCTGCCGGGGCGCACGCCGAGTTTGATTCCGGGAGACCATAGATTGGGATTGTGGGGATCTTGCTTGGGTGCTAAGAGCCACTCTTCTCCCTCTTCTAAAGTCGTAAGGCCCCGTTTTAAAGCGCCAGTGGGTTCGTGAATTAAGGGGTTGATTTTGGTCGATGGATCCCAGGCTGGCCCTACTTTTAGACTCGCTACAGCTTCCCGTAAATGGCGGCGGAAATGGGGGTCGTCATACACCTCGGCTTCTAAAATTGCCAGCGAGGCGGCGGAACATTTTTGGCCCGAATGGCTAAACGCCGAGTGGG
>PLXF01000007.1 GCA_003151315.1 Parachlamydiales bacterium | reverse complement strand
CGGCTTTGCAGCAAATTTTTCGCCTTCACTCGCGCCTTGTAATCGTACAATGGTCGCTCGTTCCAGGCAAAAAATTTGCGCAGCCTTCTTGCATATTCTATCAATAGAATTTTAAATCACTATATAGGAAATTTTTTAACATCCCTGGATTAATCTAGAGGTCTCTGAATAGTTGCTTACAAAAAACGGAGGCGAGCAAAAGATCAATTAAAGGGAGGGGGGCTTTTGAAAGAGAGCTCTTCGTTGGTGACCGGATGGTCGAAATAGAGCTCCCAGCAATGGAGGTGGATCTCTTCTCCATTTCCCTTTTTTGAGCCATATTTTTTATCTCCAACAATCGGGTGGCCAATTACTGAAAACTGCGCGCGGATCTGATGGTAGCGCCCCGTTTCTAAATCAATCGAGACGAGGGTCGAATGGGATTTGTGTTTTTCCACTTCGTAATTAAGAACAGCCAATTTTGCCTCTTTATCGCCCGCTTTTGCGATTAAAGCGCGGTGCTCTCCGTGAATAAGGTAGTGTTTCAACTTCCCTTCCCGTTGCGAAATGATCCCTTCCACCTCGGCCCAATAGATCCGTTCGATCTCTTGCGCCCGCGACTGCTCATTTAAACGGGTTAATGCCTTGCTCGTGCGTGCAAATAAGACGAGACCGCTAACCGGTTTGTCGAGGCGATGAATCGCATGGAGAAAAACCTCGCCCGGCTTGCTATATTCCGATTTAACCCACTCTTTCGCAAACGACTCGAGGGAGGGTCCTTTCGATTGATCGGGTTGTGTAAGCCAGCCAGATGGCTTAGAGGCCACCAGAATATGATTGTCTGTATAGAGAATCTCGGGTTGTGTTTCTTCCATGATGGCGTTCATCTTATCTGAAAAGGGGTTAAATGGCCAAGTGATTGCGTTTTTGACGAACAACTTCGTATAACATAAGTGTAGTAGCAGACGCGACGTTAAGAGAATCGGCGACACCTAGCATAGGGATTTTTACTAAAATATCGGCTCCTTTCATCCATGTCTCAGATAATCCATACTGCTCTGTTCCGACAACCACCGCAACGGCTCCGGAAAGATCGACCTGCGTAAATTCTTCCTTCGCATGAGGCGTGGCCGCTACAACCGCGATCGAACGCTCCTTTAAAAATTGGAGAGTGTCTAGGCTTTTCGCTTCAATGACGGGCAGGGTAAACAAAGTTCCTACGCTTGAGCGAACGACGTTTGGATTATGGATATCGGTCGTCGGATCGCACACAATCACAGCATCTACGCCGGCCGCGTCGCAAGAGCGTAAAATCGTCCCCAGATTCCCCGGCTTTTCAATACTTTCGGCGATCACAAGAAAGGGTTTTTCCTTCAGTTTCAAATCGGCAAGAGAAAGATGAAGCTGCGGGGCTACCGCGACGAGTCCATCGGGGCGATCCCGATAGGAGAGCTTGGCGAAAACCTCTTCGGTGCATTCAATGAGTTCCGCTCCGGAACGTTCTAACAATTGCCGCTCATTTGTCCCTAAAAAAAGAGAGGGGCAGAAAAAAATGGTGTGGATTAAGCGCGCCGCATCGATCGCTCGCATCAGCTCCCGATACCCTTCGATGAGAAATTGCCCCGCTTTGTCCCGATCTCGTCGGTCTCGCAAAGCAATCGCCTCTTTGATCCGCCCATTTTGTAAACTGGTGATTTTAAGCACAGGTCCACCTCCCAAACGAGCCCGAAGGGATCGAAAGAGCCCCCGGAGAATGCAAAGCCATCTCCCCTATCTCGATATGCCCTTTCCCTATTGTTTGCCGAAGGAGATGCTCCATCACAAGAGGGGTAAATCCGGGCGTGTGGCAAGAGAAAATCACAAATAAAGGACGATCGGATAGAAGGTCGCGGCAGAGTTGCAATAAAGGGATAATCTCCTCTTCGATTTTAAAAATTTCTCCCTTAGCGCCTCGACCAAAAGTGGGAGGATCTAAAATAATCCCCTCGTAGCGAGAATCTCGTTTAATTTCCCGCCTCAAAAATTTCAGAGCATCGTCAACAATCCAACGAATGGGAGTCTTCGCTAACTTATTTACCTGCGCGTTTTCCCGCGCCCAATCGACCATCCCTTTCGAAGCGTCGAGATGGCATACTTGAGCCCCCTCTTGCGCCGCTGCTAATGTGACGCCCCCCGAATAGGCAAACAGATTTAATATCCGCTTTTCCTGAACGCGTCCACGCATCCATTGCCACAGGTCGGCGTGCTCGGGGAAAACACCCAAATGGCCAAAGTCCGTGGGGGAAATTTTAAATGTGACACCGCCGATTTGAGCCATCCATTCCTTCGGGAGTTTTTTCCTAAAGGTCCATTTATTCCCCTCTTCGCGAGAAAAAAAGGCATCGGCATCGGCCCACAGATGGGGCTTTTCTTTTTGCCACACAGCCTGCTGGCACGGGCGGATTAAAGTATGAGGACCAAAGCGCTCTAGTTTTTGGCCTGCGCCACTATCGAGTAATTCGTATGTCATGAAAATGTCTGCTTATGGTGGACTAGGCGGCGCCAGAGCGCTCCTAGAGAAGTTTGTACTGTCCATTCGATGGCGCTCGCGCGATCGGTGGGGGCCTGAACGGTTCCAATGTCGATAAAACGGCCCCGCTCGCCGATGCCGATGCAAATAGTCCCTACCGGTTTTTGTGCCGTGCCTCCATCGGGCCCTGCAATTCCCGAGACGGCAATGGCAAAATCGGCCGACGTCTCATGAAAAACCCCTTTGATCATCGCCTCAACCGTTTTACGGCTCACAGCCCCTTCCCGCTCAAGCGTTGTGCGGGAGACCTGCAAAAAATGCTCTTTGAAGGGGTTGCTATAGACGACAAGCGAACCTAAAAAATAGCGCGACGCGCCAGCGAGGGCTGTCAAACGGGCAGCGATGGCTCCCCCTGTGCACGATTCGGCTAAAGCGACTGTTTTGCTTCGGGCGATCAATTCTTTGTGAAGAGCTTCGGCTATTTTGTGGCTGGGCGAGGTAAAAAAGTAGGTGGAAAAGCGACTTTGCAGCGCCGCGACCATCTCATCGAGAGGCGATGCATGCAATCCCGAAAATTCGATGAGAAGCGATCCTTGCGAAGGGTAGATTCCGATTTCATTTTCAGGGAATTTGCTCTGAAGCTCCCGCAGAAAAGGGTCGACCTCAACCTCTTTGAGAAGACACAGAGAAGAGACGCGGCAAAGGCGCGGGTGCTTTAAAGGAAAATAGCGCGCAATCTGCGGCTTCGCCTCGTTCCTAAACATCTCTTCCATCTCTCGCGGCACACCAGTGAGTAAATTCATTGCCTGATGGGGCGCGTGGATAAAAGAGCCAGAGGCTGCGCCGATCGAATTGGTTAAAGGGATCTCTTGATCAAAAATATTTCGGGCAGCGCCTCGCGTTAGATCATCGATGGTGGGACCGAGCCCTCCGGTGCTGATCACAAGAGGCGCGCGCGATAGAGCGTCTCGAAATCCCTGTTCGATCGCTTCGGTCTGATCGGGATAGACACTATGGCGCTTCACCTCATAACCCATCAATGTGAGCTCGCGGCTTAAAAAAGCGGCGTTTGTATTGACCGTATGCCCTTCTAACACCTCAGAGCCAATGGCGATGATTTCAACATCCATAAACGCTGATCCCCTGTTTTTTCAACTGCGGATGGACGCCAACCCAAGAAAAACATTTTTTCCCGAGGCGGATAGGTACGTTAGTCCTCTTTTCGCCGACAACAAAAGGGGTAGCTCTAGTCTCATCTCTGACCCACTGGCGGATTGTTTTAAACAATTCGCTATTCGACGAATCGGCCACCTCTAAGAGCTCCATCGTCTTCGGGTCTTGGTAGATTTGAGGATAGGAGATCTGGATTCCCCAAAATACAGCATTTAGCCCCATCGACAAGGGGCGGAAGACGCCGTCGGCCTCTGAGTAGGTAAACGAGTGGGCTTGCACTTGAACGACCGGCTGAGCAATTTTGACCAAGTATTTTCCTCCGGGTACCGATTGAAGCCAGAGGCAATTAGGATCGGAACTCCAGGCGCAGGCCAAAATGCGGCGAATCTGCTCATCTGTGGGAATAATTCCCCGCTTCATCCCTTCGATCCATGCGCCATATTCATCCAAGAATCGTTGTTTAGAACTAGGCACATCCCGCAGCTCCATAAGCCCCGTTAACGGATAAATTTCAAACGACCCCATCTGTTGGAACAAAGAGGCCAATTCGTCTTGATCGATGAGCAGTTGCAGTTTGAGCCACTTGGAGGCCTGGTAGATCCCCTCTTCGGCTAGAGTAGAAATTTTCATGGCGATGGAGAGACCTTAGCCGTTCGAGAGGCGAAAAAAAAGGCGATAGCGCCCAGAGTTATGTAAGAATCGGCTAAATTAAATAGGGGGAAAGAGTGGCCCCAAAAGGTAAAATGGAGAAAATCGATCACGTGACCGTATAGACAATAGTCGATCGCATTGCCGATAGCGCCTGTGACAATCAGCCACAGAGGATAGCGGGGCAAAGGTGTTCGGTTAAAAAACAATAGATAGGCGATTAGAGCCGAGACAATTCCCATTCGCAAGAAAAACAGGAGCGTCGAATGGCCCGAAAAAAGGCCCCAAGCAGCTCCTGTATTTGTGACGAAATTGAGCGAAAAAGTCACCTCTCCCCACTGGAAAATCCCCCATCCGCCAAAGGGATAGCCGCCATTCCAAAGGACAGCAGGGATGTGGTCAATCGCGCCCCTTTTAGAACCGAAATCGGCAAGAAGCAATAGGAGAAAAGCAGCCCAAAGCCCCTTTTTCATCCCATCTCCCCTCTTTCAAACTTCTCTTGCGCTTTAACGGTCATAGTCGCGTAAGGGATCGCCTCTAGTCGTTTAAAGGGAATCTCTTCTCCCGACAAATCGCAAGTTCCATAGGTCCCCTCGTCGATTTTTTCTAAAGCGCGATCGATTTGGCGCAACATCCCAAATTCTTTGTTTGTCACTTCTAAGTTGATGTTGCGGACAAAATCGTCGGTCCCCTCATCGGCTGAATGTTGAGAATATCCCTTCGATTCATCAGGTTGCGTCACCTCTTTTTTGGTATCGCGCAATACACGGGTGATTTGGAAGCGGAGATCTTCGAGTCTTTTTTTAAAATGGTCAATTTCATTTTTCTTGAGCGGCATGAATCTCTTCCTCTAGTTCTCTCAAAGAAGCGTTGTCCGGTGTAATCGACTGGATCGCTTCCAAGAGCTCTTTTATATCTTTAAACCGTTTATAAACGCAGGCAAACCGGATGTAGGCGACAACGTCGATTGCCTGTAAGTGGCGCATGACGATCTCCCCTAACTCGCGGCTTTCAATTTCCCGGATCCCTTTCGCCATGAGGTCAGATTTGATCGTATTAGCGAGCGATCTGACGACATCGTGACTGACCCGGGTGTGTCGGCAAGCCGCATCCATTCCATGAATAAGCTTTTCCTGATCGAAGTCTTCATACGTGCCATCTCTTTTCTTTATCTGCAGGCTCAAGTCGACCGTTTCAAACGTCGTGAAGCGGCGCATGCATTGTCCACATTCTCGACGCCTTCGTATTGCATTGATTTCCAAAGCATTACGAGAGTCGGTTACCTTCGAGTCTTCATGATTACAAAAGGGGCATCGCACGTTTTTATCTCTTCGTCACTTGCCTATTTAGGGCGTTCAGAGATTTTTGTGAACATTTTTATTATGGGCCATAAATATATTCCAAAAGGGGGCAAATTGCAAGGGCAAAAATAGATAAAAGAGTTTTTATAAATTGAGGAGAGCCGCTTTTGAAAATTTTTGATCTTCGGGTAGGGATTCCCGAAGCTTTTCTACTCCCTTTTGCCAATTTGCGACTTTCCAACCAGTGCCAAAATGGAAGTGGGATATATCGAAAAAGGAGAAAAAATTGCGTAAGGGTTTGGGCCGCTGCGGCCATTTACCTCCCTTTTCTTTTTCCAAATCCGCCAACTGAGGATCAACGTAAGTTGCCCCAAGCAAAAACATAATTCCGTTATAGAAAGGGCTAAGAAGCCTCCGAAAAAACATTCCTACATAATAAATAATTTTTTTAATACAAGGGGGAATGGGAAGTTTGGAATAACCGAATCTTCGAGCTAAAGATTGGGTCGCAAATTCTTTGGGGTTAATGTTGATTCCGATTACACTTAAAACTTCACAAGCGTAAATTGCACAATTTCGTGTAACCAAATTAAATAGTAAATTTTCATTTGCCTGATCTTCTTCAATCTTTTCCTTTAATTTACGATGCTCATCTGCCGAAATTTCGATCCGAGTAACCCTATTTTTTTTGCTAATCTCATAAGGATCTGGAGAGACAAGCCTCCCCTTCGATGAGCGCATGGGCAACCATCGGCGAACACGACCTAAAAAACCCACGCTAATAGCTCGACTTTGATTATCGATTAGACGAAGCCAGGAATGGCGTAGCACGCTATTTGTTGTAACTAATTCAACAAAATATTTGCCTGGGATTTTCGGATAATCGATCCATTCCGTTTCCAGCGTTTCCCATTTTACCGCATTTTTTTCAATAATTCCCTGGTAATTATATTTCCATCCGAAAGGAAGAGTATAGTCTTTGGGCGTATCCACGCCGAAAATTCGCTCCTTGGCAACAGCCCACGTAAGGGCTTGATTTTCAATAAGCAAACACTTCTCGGCAGGTTCTTGATGCCCATAACGATCAGCACAATCCTTCAATTTATTTAACAAACAGAACGATTCAAACCCAGAAATTGACATAAAAACAAGACCGTTAATTTTATTTTATTAAACTATAACAGAAAAAATAGTTAACAACAATAAGTAAAATTAAAGCAATAATATAAAAAATACGTTACTAGGGCGCGGTATACATATTTTTAGGATCGCAATTTTAAAAAAATTGTCGGTATGAGGGCAAAAAAAAGCAGCCCAGAAGGGGGCTGCTTTTTGGGGACGGAGGGAGTGGGATTCGAACCCACGGTACGCAGTTAGCGTACACACGCTTTCCAAGCGTGCTCCTTAAGCCACTCGGACATCTCTCCAGAAAATACTCTCCACCCAATTTTCAATAGGCAGGAGTATAGTTGGGTAGCTTATTCTATTGGCTGTTAAGATACAAGCGTCTATTATTGAGCCATGATAAAAAAACTCGTCTTCCTTATAACCTTGGGGCTAACGGCCTGTTCGAGTAATTCCTCTGAGGCGCCCCCCGCTAAACCCCTGGTTTGGGTAAGTATCGCTCCCTATCAAGACCTGACTCAAAGGATCGCCGGATCGTCAATCACTGTAGAAACTATTGTCCCCATAGGCTCCAACCCCCATTCCTTCGAACCCACCTCGCGCCAAGCGGGAAGTTTGGGCCAAGGGAGGGTGTGGCTGCGCATTGGAGAGCCCTTTGAAAATAAATTATTGTCCCTTTTACAGTCCCGAAACCCTAATCTTTTAGTCCACGACCTGCGAAAAGGGATCGAGCTGATTGAAGAGGAAGGGAGCCATTGCCACCATTGCGGCGTAGACCACCAAGACCGCCATATCTGGATGAGCCCCAAAGAGACACAAACGCAAGCCAATCACATTGCCGCCACATTAGCTATCGCATTTCCCGAGCTCAAAGAGGACATTGAAAAAAACACACAGACGCTCATCGCCGATCTCCAAGCCCTCGACACCCAAATCGAATCTCTTTTAAAGCCGGTTGTCAATCGGGCGATCCTCGTTTCGCATCCCGCTTTTGCCTATTTTTGTCGCGATTATCACTGTGAGCAACTGTCGGTGGAGTATGAAGGAAAAGAGCCGAGACCTAGACAGGTCGAAGCCCTCGTTCAGAGAGCTGCCGAGAGCAAAACGGGGATGGCGATCACCCTACCCCAATATAACAACAAAGGCGCTCAACTCATCGCGAAAAAACTCCATCTCCCTGTGCAAATGGTCGACCCCTATTCTCCCGACTATTTTGGGACTCTGTTAAAAATCGCCCAGCTCATAGCCGATCCCTCCCTTAAGGAGATCTCATCTCCATGAAAGATGCGGCGGTTTTTGTTTCCGACGTCTCTTTTTCTTATGGATCGCTCTCTATTTTATCTGCGGTAAATCTGGTGGCTAAATCGGGAGAATACATCGGCATTATCGGGCCCAATGGGGGCGGAAAAACAACTTTGTTAAAGCTGTTGATGGGCTTTCTCCTCCCCGACAAAGGGGTTATCCTCATCGAAGGAAAAACCGTAGAAAAAGGGCGCCTCGCCATCGGCTACGTACCCCAGTCCCACCGATTCGATCGGGAATTTCCGATCACCGTTTTTGAGCTTGTTCTCCTCGGCGCTTTAAACCGCCTCCCCTTCTTAGGAACAATTCCCACTTGGATTCGAAACAAAGCGGGCGCGCTCATTCAACGCCTCGGGTTGGAGCCTCACCGAAACAAAGCCTTTGGGAGTTTATCGGGGGGATTGGCGCAGAGGGCCCTTCTCGCGCGAGCTCTCCTCTCAGATCCAGCCATTCTCCTTCTCGACGAGCCTACCGCGAATATCGACCCTCCCTCGGCGGCCCTCATTTTTGAAATCTTAGAAGAGATGCGAGGGAAAAAGACGATCCTTCTCATCACGCACGACATCAAAACGGTCCTCGAAAAAGTGGATAAAGTCTATTGCATCGAAGGGGCCGCCCACCTATTTCGCCCCGGCGAAGTGTGTGAACACTTTGCCTTCGGCCTCTACCACACTCCCCTACTCGGCCTTCCCAAAAACCATTTTGAAAGGAAAAATTAATGTTTCTAGAGGCCCTATGGAACAACCCTTTTTTACAAATGGCCCTGTGGGCAAGCCTGCTCGCCTCCGTTTCGAGCGGGATTATCGGCTCATTCGTCGTTGTGAAACGGATCGCCTTTATCGGCGGTAGCATCTCCCATTCTATCTTGGGCGGGATGGGACTTTGCCTGTGGCTGCAACGGGTTTATGGGATCGCCTGGCTCGACCCTCTCTGGGGCGCTTTTGGCTCCTCTCTCCTTTCAGCTTGGCTAATCGGTTGGATCCATCTCAATTATCGGCAAAGGGAAGATTCGGTCATCGCTGTCGTCTGGTCCACAGGAATGGCCATCGGGGTCATTTTTATCAGCCTGACTCCGGGGACCAACGTTGAATTAATGAATTTTTTATTTGGCAATATTTTGTGGGTCAGCCCCCGCGATTTAGCCCTGTTGCTCGTCTTAGACTTAACGATTCTCACGCTGGTCGCTCTATACTACCGAAAACTTTTAGCCCTCTGTTTCGACGAAGAGCAGGCCCTTTTACAGGGGGTTGCGGTCAAACGCCTTTACCTCCTTTTACTGAGCCTCGTCGCGTTAACGATCGTCCTTCTCATTCAGGTGATTGGAACAATCCTCGTCATCGCTCTATTGACCATCCCCGCGGCCATGGCGTCCCTGTTTACCAACCGGTTATTGACCCTCATGGGGATTGCGTCGGCTTTAACGGCTCTCTTTAGCGTTCTTGGACTGGGAGCCTCCTACGAGCTCAATTGGCCCCCTGGCGCTACCATCTCTTTAATCGCCGCCGCAGCCTATTTAACAGCCCTTGCCTGTAAAAGAAAAAATTGGATTTGGCCGAGAAAATCGAAGCTTGCAGATAGCCGTTGACAGCAGAGACTCTCTTCGGTTAATATTTTTGGCAAATTCGATCTGTTCCGGAGGAACTATATGTACGCGATTATTGAGACCGGCAGCAAACAATACCGGGTAGAAGAGGGTGATGAGCTCAACGTTGAGCTCCTAAACGATGCTGAACAAAGCATCACCTTCGACAAAGTTTTATTAGTCGATGACGGGAATTCTCCCCACGTCGGCCTTCCTTATGTACCGCATTGCACTGTCCACGCCGAATTAGTAGGCGAAATTAAAGGCCCCAAAGTTGTGGCTTACAAATACAAACAGCGGAAAATCAGCACGCGCCGACTCGTCGGGCACCGCCAGAGATACACCCGCATTAAAATCACAAAAATCTCCGTAGCAGCTTAAATCAGGAGCGTAAATGGCACATAAGAAAGGGCAAGGCTCGAGTCGTAACGGACGGGATTCCCGCTCCAAACGACTAGGAATTAAAGCGACCATGGGTCAATTCGTGACCTCTGGCAGCATCCTGGTCAGACAGCGGGGCACTAAGTGGCACCCGGAGAAGAACGTTGGCATGGGACGCGATTTTACTATTTTCGCTCTCATTGACGGCGTGGTCTCTTTCCGCAAAGCGGACAAGACCTATGTTTCAGTAACTCCTCAGCTGGTCTAAGATCTCCATGTTTGTCGATAGCGTCACACTTCAGTTATCGGCAGGCAAAGGCGGCAACGGCGTCATTGCATGGCGCCGCGAAAAATTCATCCCCAAAGGGGGCCCCGCAGGAGGAGACGGGGGCCATGGCGGCTCTATCTACCTCAAAGCTGACCCCCAAATTCCTTCTCTCGAAGACTACCGCAACCGCGCGATCATCAAAGCCCAAAGCGGCGGCTCTGGCAGCAGCAACAACTGCAAGGGGAAAAACGGGGTAGATCTTTTCCTGAAAGTTCCTTTAGGCACCCTCGTCAAAGATTCTGTGACGAAAGAGGTCCTCTGCGATTTGACCGAAAAAGGGCAGGAGTGGAAAATCTGCGCGGGAGGCAAGGGGGGCAAAGGGAATAGCCGCTTCAAAACATCGACAAACCAGGCGCCCTTTATCTGCACAGAAGGGACCGAGGGCAAATCGTGCGAAGTGGAACTCGAACTCAAGTTGATTGCCGATGTGGGTTTTGTCGGGATGCCCAACGCGGGCAAATCGACCCTTATCTCAGAGCTGGCTCATATTAGAGTAAAAATCGCTCCATACCCTTTTACCACGCTCCGCCCCAACCTCGGTATTGTCCAATTTGGCAGCGATACGCGCCTATTAATCGCCGACATCCCTGGCATTATCGAAAACGCCCATAACGACAAAGGGCTCGGCCTTTCGTTTCTCAGACACATTGAGAGAACGTTAGCCCTCGTCTACGTCATTGAGCTAGCCCCTTGGCAAGAACGGGACCCGTTTGAAGAATTCCTGATGCTCCGCCGTGAGCTCGGAGCTTATAATCCAGAGATGTTAACAAAACCCTTCCTTGTAGCTCTCAACAAAATTGATCAAGAAGAGGCAGCGCCTTTAGCGGAATCGTTCCGCGCCCGCTACCCTTTCGATCCGTCCACCCTATTCGAGATCTCTGCGCTTAACAGCATAGGCACCTCTCCTCTAAAAATGGCCATGAAAGGACTCGTTTATC
>PLXF01000020.1 GCA_003151315.1 Parachlamydiales bacterium | reverse complement strand
TTGGCTCCCGATACCGTGACGTTTGCACCCACCTGGATGAGGGCGGAGCTCGTAAAAATAAGGTTGGTCAACGGAGTTATGTTACCAACTGCGCCGCCGAAACTGATATTTCCAGCAGTTCCCGCTTGAAGAGTCAGGGGCACCGCACCGTTTACCGTGCTCGAAAAACTAACCGTGGCGCCCGCTGCAGTCCCGCCGGTATTCGTCGTATCTAAGGTGGGAGTCCCTGTCAATGTGACAGGACCTGTCAGGGTAATTACACCCCCGTTTGTCCTGACGCTTGTCGTGGTGATCGCACTTCCCGCCGCACTCAATGAAGAAAGGGCCGTCGTCCCGCCCACAATACCTGTAAATGTAACTGATCCGGCACCTGCTGCTACGGTCAATGCATTCGCACCATTGAGAGTAGTGCTGAATCCAACATTGCCCCCATTCGTTGTGATTGTGCTAGTACCTGTCAGACTCACAGCTTGTCCGAAAGTGAGGGGATTGGCTCCAGATACCGTGACGTTTGCCCCTACTTGGATGAGGGTGGAGCTCGTAAAGACAAGGTTGGTCAATGGACTTGTATTTCCCACAGCTCCCGTAAAGCTAATCGTTCCCGCCCCTGCAACCAAGCTCAAAGCATTAGCACCATTGAGTGTGCTGCTAAAACCAATATTGGTTCCATTCGAGGTGACCGTACTTGTTCCCGTCAAACTCACAGGGAAAGCAAAGGTGAGAGGATTGGCCCCACTCACTGTGACATTCGCGGCCACTTGAATGAGATTGGCGCTTGTAAAAGTGATATTGGTCGGAGGAGCTGTGTTGCCAACGGCGCCGCTGAAAGTGATATTGCCTGCAGTTCCCGATTGAAGAGTCAGGGGCACCGCACCATTTACCGTACTCGAAAAACTGATCGTGGCCCCCGCTGGAGTCCCGGCGCTATTTGTCGTATCCAAGGTGGGAGTCCCTGTCAATGTGACAGGACCTGTCAGGGTAATTACCCCCCCGTTTGTTTTGACACTTGTCGTAGTGATCGCACTTCCCGTCGCACTCAATGAAGAAAGGGCCGTCGTCCCGCCAACTGCACCTGTAAATGTAACGGATCCCGCACCTGCCGCCACGGTCAGTGGATTTGCACCATTGATCGTGCTGCTAAAGCCAACGTTGGCCCCATTCGTCGTGATTGTGCTAGAGCCTGTCATACTCACAGCTTGTCCGAAAGTGAGGGGGTTGGCTCCCGATACGGTGACGTTTGCACCCACCTGGATGAGAGCGGAGCTCGTAAAAACAAGGTTGGTCAACGGAGTTATATTACCAACTGCGCCACCTAAACTGATATTTCCAACAGTTCCCGCTCGAAGCGTCAGCGGCACAGCTCCGTTTACCGTACTCGAAAAACTGATCGTGGCGCCCGTTGCAGTCCCGCCGGTATTCGTTGTATCTAAGGTGGGAGTCCCGGTCACGGTGACAGGACCTGTCAGGGTAATTACGCCTCCGTTTGTCCTGATGCTTGTCGTAGTGATCGCACTTCCCGTCGCACTCAATGAAGAAAGGGCCGTCGTCCCACCCACAATACCTGTAAATGTAACGGATCCCGCACCTGCCGCCACGCTCAGTGCATTTGCACCATTGATCGTGCTGCTAAAGCCAGCGTTGGCCCCATTCGTCGTGATCGTGCTCCCTCCTGTCAGGCTCACAGCTTGTCCGAAAGTGAGAGGGTTGGCTCCCGATACCGTGATGTTTGCACCCACCTGGATGAGAGACGAGCTCGTAAAAACAAGATTGGTCAACGGAGTTGTATTACCAACTGCGCCTGTTAAGGTAATCGTTCCCGTACCATTTGCCGTCAATGTCAAAGCTTGCGCTCCATCAATCGCCCCGCCAAATGAGATCGAGCCTGCCAATGCGCCGGTTGTATTGATCGTTGAAGAATTTGTGAGGGTTGTGGGAGAGGCTGTCGTGATTGTAAAAGAGGACGACGTGATATTGCCGCCGATATTGACCGCGTTGGCTGTTGTTTTTGCATTCGTAATAGTGAGGCTTCCTAAAGCCGTCCCACCCCCAATCACACCCCCGAAAGTGACAGATCCGGTCGATCCCGCAAGAAGAGCTAAAGTTTGTGTATTGGCGACAGTTCCGTCAATGGTTGCGCCAGAGCCTGAAAAGTTGATCGAAGCGCCGGTTGTAGTCACGCCGCTATTGGTCGCATCGATGCTTATATTGGCAGATAAAATAGTGCTTCCACTGAGAGTGATCGCACCTCCGTGCGTCGTGAGATTAGCTCCCAATGAATTGCCAAAAGAGCCCGCTCCTCCTCCTGCCGTCCCAGACAAACTCAATGGACCCGTATTTGTCAAAGCGGAAGCTACCCTGATCCCGTGACTTGCTGCGCCCGATCCTCCCGTTCCGGTGACACTCAAAGTAGATGAGCTCGCACCGTTCCAAGCAGCGCCAACGTTGACTCCATAAGAGCCGCCTCCACTGGCAGTGCTTGTGCCGGTGACTGTAATCGAACCGGAAGCGCTCGTAATCGCGGCACCGACATTGACTCCAAAGCTCGATTGAGTGCCAGATGCAGTACCTGTCAATGAAATCGGACCGCTCCCCGATGAACTAACACCTCCAGCTAAATTAATACCATGAGAAGCCCCTGTTGTACTCGCGCCTCCCGTTCCATTCAAAGTGATAGCTCCATTGACATTAGATAAAATAGCGAAAGAATTGGTGGTCAAAATCCCATGGGCCGATCCAGTGGTTGATGGAGCCGCCGACGCCGTGATTTGGATACTCGATGCGCTCCCTGTTACGGTGAGGGCGTTATTAATATAAAATCCAATGCAACTGCTGCCAGATCCACTCAAAATAGAGTTTGTAGCTATGATGCTTCCATCAAGACTGAAACCAGAGAAGACGGCTACCCCATAACAAGAAGATCCTGTACCGCCAATACAACCTTGAACCCCTCCTGGAATTTGTGAGCCAAACACTAGGTTCCCTTGGGTAGTGAATGCTCCACCTGTCGCAAATGATACTCCGTGAGAACCTGCAACTGGACAGGAACTAATGCCACTCACAAAGAAATTGCCGTTTGTACTTAAAAAAGGCTTATTCGCCCCAGACATGTTTACACCGTGGCATGATGTTACCGCTGAGGGTTGTACAGGAGCTGTGCCACTGATGTATACATCTCCCTGAACAGTTATGACTTGTCCGTTTTGTCCCCCAATCCACACTCCAGTGGCGTCTCCCCCCGTACAATTTGGTGAACCAGTTCCAATTAGGATGACCGATGGATTGCCAAGTCCTTCTCCAGATGTTCTAATAGACCCGTCGGCCAAGCGAATCCCTGCACAAAAATCGCTAGTTCCTATGGAGCTTGCTGTGATTGCAATAGAGTGGCCTGTTCCTGAAGTGCTTACTATAAAAGTGCCGCCTCCTCCTGTTTTAAAACCGATGCCACCAGGACCGTTGCCTACGATGTTGTTTGTTGCAATGATATTGTTATTCGCTGTGAAAGTAGCGTTGAGCAGGATCCCGTTGCTGCCTCCTATCCCTCCTTGGCAGTTCGTAAAAACAATGGGGCCGTTTCCTATAAAGGCGCCAATTTGATTCACTCCGTTGCCGCCAGCGCCAGAGCCTCCTATACAATTGCTAAAAGTAAGGGTTCCAGTAGTTCCTGGAGTCCACCCTAAATCGAAGAAAACTCCATCGGAACCGCTTCCAGCTCCACTGTTTGTTCCACTGACTGTGACAGTTCCCGATGTACTCGTGATGCTGTTCAGCGTATGGAGATAGAGTCCCCTGACGCTAGCCCCTGTTGCGCCCAACGGAACCACTCCGGCAACACTGACATTCCCACTGCCAGTCACAATCGACCCACCATTGATATAGACTCCGTGGCTGGCCGTGGTCGTAGCTGAAGAAGTTCCGCTTAAAGTGATATTGCCTCCTGTCGTTGTAAGCACGCCCCCTGTCCCCAATAAAATTCCAGGATTGGTGGTCGCCCCCACCCCACCCGCAGTGAAGTTCATAGCGGTAAATCCCGTCGTAGCGCTTGTATTCGTTACAGCTGCAGAGATNNAAATCTGATTCGTCACCGTTCCCGCTACGATGTTATACGTCACAGGAGGTACGCAAGCGCTAAAGGTCCCCGTCGTAGCTAAAGCTCCGATCACAATATCGTTCGGATCGAGCAATAAAGAACCAGCATTTCCATTAGGCGCCATCCCATCGGTAAAGCCCCGATATTCCAACAATTTCCCCGAAACCTCGGCCAATCCCCCATCGCCGCCAGATGCTCCGCCCCGAATCGAGATCTTTCCATAGTGCAAAGTCGCCTCATCACTCCAGAAAACGACCTTTCCTCCATCGCCAGTTTCCACAGCATCGGCCCTAACAACAGTCCCCTCACCCGCCCACACATGCTTTGCATTTTTCACTTGCGCGTTGTTCCCCTGATAATCGCCTCCGATCAACACCTCGCCGCCGCCCGCCTTACCCGAAGCTATAATCGTCGCGGCATCCAAAAGAATTACCTCGTCGCCCAGCAGCCGAACTTCGCCTCCCACATCCCCTTTTTGAGCCGTAATCTCGCCGCTGAACTCACAAATCCCCTCACTGGCAATCAAATAAACTTCCCGCCCCTCACTGCGGCCTCTATGCCGAATCGCTAAAGCATAAGGGTTTTCCTCCAAAAGAGCTCTATCGACCTCATCTGCGCGGATCATCACCTGAGGCGCTCCTTCGCTGCGGATCAACACATCGCAACCCGATAAAAATCCCTGGCGTCCTCCCGGCGTTTCAATCACACCACTATTTTCTACGCTCCTTGCAATCAAGAAGATATCGCCGCAAGAAGAGCGGATCATTCCTCGATTCACAACCCCTTTGACACTTTCTCCTGAAAAAACAAGTCCACTTAAATCAGAGCCAACAAGATCCAAAGTCGACGCAATGAAGCCCGCCGTTTCAATCAAAGCCTCTTGACCAATGACAATGCCATGAGGATTAATCAGGTAAACCGATCCATTGGATTGCAAAGAGCCCAAAAGTTGGCTCTCCATCCCCCCGGTCACTCGGTTTAAAACATACGTTGTATCATGGAGCTGCTGGAATATGACTTTCTCATCCAATCCGATGGAAAAACTCTCCCAATCAATCAGCGCATTCGATGAACTTTCAATGACAAAAGCCCCATTGACCTCGACAGGAGCGGAGGCTTCTCCCGATTGAAGGTTGAATCCCGACGGCGCCCCAAAAAGATAAGTACCTGTTGATAAGGCACATCCAATTGCAATAAAAATGTTAAGTGAGATTGGATCGCGAAAAAGCATAATACTCCCAAAGCTCGGGTATACCAAATCAGTAATTAATTGAGAAACTAATCGAAAATGCCTCCCTTTTTTGGGGTTGCAGAGAGAAAGGCAAGAAAAAGAAGAGTCCCCGTTCAACAGATCAAATCAGAATAAAAAAAGGTTCTCAGTTGGTAGGAAAGGGAATTTTAAAACGTTTAATACGATGAGAGATCCTTGGCAGGATCATCAAAGGAAAAGTCGAATAGAGGGAATTTCGCTACTGGTTAATCGAAAAATTTTACCATGATAATTTTTTGCACATCAGTATACCTTGTCCTAATATTTCATTCGATCTAAAATTTCGGTCGGTATATCGTGAAACACTATTTTTCCAACTCTTCCGCAGACACGCCATAAACATAAAAAGGGAAGCTGCACGCCTCCTTAAAACCCAATTTTGTGAAAAGGCCCCAAGCCATTCCTTTAGGCATTAAGATCGCCATGACCTGGCCATATTGGCGCCTTTGGGCTTCGATAAGAGTCGCGCGAACCAAGGCTACGCCAATACCATGCTTCCGATACTCAGGCAAGGTGACTAAATTCCAGATCCCAGCAGATAATTTACTGGTTGAAAGGGTCACTGTCCCAACTAGAGTTTCGTTGAAATAAGCTAAAAAATGAACTGCCTCCCCCTGCTTCATGACTGAAGCATTAATGGCCAAAAACTGCCCGGCAGCCTTTGGATTCATTCCAAATCCATTTGCGGCCAGCTCGGAAAATAAGCTCAACTCCTCTTCAGATTCGACGATCTTAATTTCAAGGTGCGATAAAACCTCTGAATCTGAAGGAATTGCCTGAGAAATGTCTAGGGCGATTCCCGTAAGGGTTCCTCCAAACTGAAAGCCTTTTGTTTCTAAAAGCTTTGCCTCCGTCCACCAAATGAAAGGGAGTCCTTTGGAAGAAAAAAACTCAATCACTCGGTCAATTTCATCATCTGTTGGAATGCGACTTTGGTTTTTCTCGATCACTCCGTTACAGCAAGCATAATCCATGCCAGAAGCATAGAGAGCATTTTGATCTGTATCCTGAAATTCAGCATTCGGTAACAGGCTACAAACTGAGTCCGATCGGAAAAAATCCAACCGACCCTGCATAACAGTTTCTAAGAGAGCATTTTTTTCTGACGCGTTCATTTTCATATTTACCGCATTTGCATAGGTGGCAGAAACGAGCATGAGGAAAGCAATAAAAATTTTCACAAGATATCTCTAAAGTGAATTACATGAAAAATTGTAATTTATCAAGGAAAATTAGGGAAGCGGTATTTTGAAGTGTATCATTCTAGGGGCGTCAGTATGTACCGCTTTCATAAACCTATCCAACTAAATTTTAAGAAGGACCTTTTGGGTCTCGGTTCTATAAACTGGTGAAGGCAAAAAAATATCCCAAAATGTTCACCCTAATCCCCCAAACATTTTCAGAAACATACAACCAGCAAGTACCCCGCCCCATAGTAACGAGATTCCTTTACGCATTTTTTTTTGATTCTTTTCTTGCCAAGCGTTCTTAATCATAAATACGCAACGAGACACAGCAAAAAATGAAAAAAACAAAAGCCCTAGGCGCACTAGAGCTAACACAATATATTCCTTATCCACGAAATTTACCCCAATTTAAAGCAAGAGCATATGAAAAGAAAATCTTGTTGTCAAAACGATTTTTTTTAATAAAACGACAATTCAGAAATCGGTTTTTGATTACAGAAAGAACACAGAGGCGGATGTCCTTTGCCAATTCCTCAAAAAAAGCCCCTGATTTTAAGTCAGATTCTCTTCGAAGAATTTCGCCCAAGCCCGTACAGAAACCACTCCAGTTTAAGTAACAACCTTTTTTCCTCGGGGAGGAGATGGCGAACCTTCCCCTTTTCAACAGCCTGTAAAACATCGTCTAACCGAATCCATGGAGCTAACTTTTTATAATGGCCCCAAGTCGCTGCTCCACAATAGTAAAAGTATTTGTGTTGTAATTGTATGAATTCTGAACAGGAAAAAACATCAGGGGCATAGGGATCATCTTTGGAGAAAAGAGGCAATTCACTTTCTTTTCCAAGAGCCCCAAGCTCGAGTAGCTCTATTCTCACTCGTAGGGGAGTCCCGTTCCCATAATCAGAATCGATTCCATAGACAAAATCAGGATGAACAAAAATCTCTCGTATTTCGCCCTCATTCATCCCCAACATTGCATGCGATAACCCAGGAATTAAATCTTTCAAATCCACCAGTAAAATTTGACCTGACAAATCCTTTTCCGTTCTTGCTAAATAACAAACCTTCAATTGTTGGTGCGACTTAGATAGTATTTTTTCTGAAGAGCCTTGCTTTAGGATCTGAAAATAAAGCTTTTTCGGAATGATACATTTAGCCGCAGAGGGCACGGTCATTCCCGTAGCAGAAAGTGTGTGATTTTTCTGAATTTCTAAAAATTTTACCCCTTTATCTTCTTGGAGCGGAACATTGCGCTCGGCAGCCTTCATTCCATCGATAAAAAAAGAACCCATTTCCTCTTGAAAACTATTCACTATAAATTGGGTCACAACTTCAGGGAGTAACTTTTTTTCTTCTTCTGCAAAAAAAATCTCGGTTTTTCGATCAGACTCTAGAGCATTAAGCGTTAGCAAAATTTTATTCAGGAAATTCTTGTCTGATAAAATGGCATCCACGCTTTTTTGATCTTCTCTATAACATGACAAAAGGTGTTTAGATTCCTGGGTGTGAGGATGAAAACTAAACGGGATTTTGAGACGATCATTTTTATCAGAGGACTTGTAAAAAGAGAGATCTTGCATCTCTTGTTTCCCATTTTTTTTCAATCCGAAGGCAGCATCTAGCTTCTGTATCATCTCTCCCTCAGTTTTCGGCCAAGGAGAGGACCTCAAGGGAAATGAAATGGTGGAATCCTTAAGAGATTTTATAAGACGGGTCCCTTTTTCATACGTGATCGAATTGCCGGTTCCATACCCCAACAAAATCCCCTGAAGAGCTATCTCTTCTCTAAAAAGAGAAGAGAAGGTGTTGACTGGATCTGAAAGACTCGCCAACAACCCTTCCGGAGAAATATCGATCCCCATTTTATACTGAAAGAGAGACAAATTATCTGTGACTACCCTAATGAATTCCTTACGATTAATCAGTAAGAATTCATTGTCTTTCTCAACTAATAGACAATCGGCACCCTCTTTTCTAACGGAGCAACTTCCCCAAGTCTCTAAAAATAATGAGGTTAAAGCAGAAAATTCATGAGCTTTTGAACCAGGAATCGTTTTTTCCAACCCTAGAAAAGAATGCAGGTAAACAGGCTTTCTTCCGTATAAAACATAGCCAGCAGGCGTATTTTCCAATAAATCACGGAAAAAGGTTTCAAGAATGATTGTTTTTGAATAGACAACAGGCTGCCCACTTTCCTCACCGCAGAGCTGGAAATTAAGGAAAAATATAAAAACAGACAGCCATCGAAATATCACAGTTACCTAATCAGTCAAAACAAGAACAGTTCATGGGACAGAAAAGAACTCCACACCCACCACACCGCCGGCACCATAAGTCATGAATATAACATGGACCTTTTGCTAAAACAACCTCCTTCAACACCATATTCCCACATTTATCAATCGACAATTCTTGACCTATGACCATCTGTTGTTCTTCTTCTAAATATGCAAATATCCCCTCTTCAGTGACCCAAACTTGGTTCGGATTTACTTTAAATTCTTTGGGTAAAGGAGAATAAGCGTGGATGGTTGCAGAAATGAACATGAACGTAAAAAACAAACAAGAAAAAATTTTCATACTTACCTTTTTAAAAAAAAGGTAGAGAATAACGTGAATTTGAAAATATTGTCAAAATAAATTATTTTAATAAAAACTTAAAAATGTACAATAATTATTTGAAAAAATAAAATAATATTTGAAACAGGATTTTCGGCAATTGACGACTGACCTCGAGAACCTGTATATAGAAAAGTATGTTCTATCAAACGGCCGACATTAGCGACTTACCTCGATTGATTGCTCTGATTTTCTTGGAGCTGCTTTTGTCTGCAGACAATGCGATCGTTTTGGGCATTTTGGTCCACCCTCTACCTAAGGAGCAAAGGCGCAAGGCTCTATTAATCGGCTTTTTCTCCGCCTGCTTTTTTCGGGGGCTGGCTCTGTTAAGCCTTTCGGTCCTTTTACAGTACCGGTGGATACAAGTTCTGGGAGGACTCTACCTATTGTATCTATCGGTCCACTACTTTTTTAAACAGAAAACACCGGAACAATCTCTGTCGGTACACCCGACGCGCAGCTTTTGGAAAACGGTCGTGAAAATCGAACTGTTTGACCTGGCGTTCGCTATCGATTCGATTATCGCAGGTATTGCCTTTATCGCCTCCACTCGCGTAGATGGCGGAATAAACCCCAAGCTCTGGGTTGTGTATGTGGGCGGTCTGATCGGAATCTTCGGCATCCGCTACGCCGCTCAACTCTTCAGCCAGTGGATCGATCGATTCCCCCGCTTAGAACTAAGCGCCCATATTTTGATCGGCTGGGTGGGATTTAAATTGATCTACACCACAGCGGCCGCTATGTTCTCGCTACACATTCCCTATGAGCCTATTTTTTGGAGCGTCTTTATCCTAGTCATTCTATTTGGCTTCTCCAAAAGCCAAAAAAAAGAAGGGTGAACTATACCCAACGTGATTCAAAAGTTGGTTTTTGACAAAGCCAGCGCCCAGAATTTTGATCAGGCGGAGCCGGTGCAAAAACAGGCCCCTATTAGAAA
>PLXF01000106.1 GCA_003151315.1 Parachlamydiales bacterium | reverse complement strand
TGTGATCGGTGTTGAATTATAGCCCCTCAATTCACAATTCTTATTTAACACCGAGAAGCTCACAAAAAAAGATATAGCTGACTGAAACCGCAGAGTGATCTTGAACTAATTTGTGTATAAAAAAACCGCAAAGCGGCGCGATTGCCGCTTTGCGGTTTTTTTACGTGTAAAGCGGCTTTACACCGCTTGTAATCATTCCCCTTCGAGAAGATCTAGAAACGCCTGAAGTTGTTTAGCGCGCGTAGGATGGCGCATTTTTCGGAGCGCTTTCGCTTCGATTTGTCGCACCCTTTCTCGCGTAACTTTGAATCGGACGCCCACCTCTTCCAGAGTCTTAGGCTTACCGTCTAAAAGGCCAAAACGCTCGACAAGAACTGTCCGCTCCCGATCTGTAAGGGTCGCCAGAACTTCACCCATTTTATCTTTGAGGATCGCATAACCGGTCGCCTCTGCTGGGGACTCGATGGCTGTATCTTCCAAAAAGTCGCCAAACTGGCTTTCCCCGCCATCTCCCACTTCCGCTTGAAGTGAAATCGGATGCTGGGCGATTTTATAAATTTCTCGGACCCGCTCGGGGGTGAGGCCCAACTCGCTCGCCAATTCTTCGGGGGTGGGCTCGCGACCTGTCTCCATCATCAGTTTTTTAGCTCCTCTGAGCACTTTATTGATCGTTTCGATCATGTGCACAGGGATACGGATCGTTCGCGCTTGGTCTGCAATAGCGCGAGTCACAGCCTGACGGATCCACCAGGTGGCATAGGTAGAAAATTTATATCCACGCCGATATTCGAATTTTTCCACAGCCTTCATCAGACCCATATTCCCTTCTTGGATAAGATCTAGGAAGGAGAGTCCTCGGTTGGTATATTTTTTAGCGATCGAGATAACGAGGCGCAAGTTCGATTCCACCATTTCCCGCTTCGCTTCTTGGCTCTTGTCCATCCAGCGCTGCAACATTCTGACGTCTTTCTTGAACTCGTCTAACGTCCGTCCAGCGGCTAATTCGCGCTTGTAGAGCTTTCTTTTAGCGGCGGTTAATTTCGCGCCGGCAAATTTATTTTTCTCAGCACGTGGAGTGAGCTCCTGGATCTCCTTTTCTAGAAAAAGGAATCGATCGTAAGCGGCTAAAATCACCTCGCCGAAATCTTCAATGATATTGTGGCGGCAGCAGAATCGACGTAAATAAGCCTGCGCGCGAATCCGGCTTTTTTCTATGTTATCTAAACATTCGGCCCGCACCTCTTTCTTTAAATTGGGATCGCGAGACTGGATAAGAAGAGTTTCTAAAAGCTGATCTTCACCCTTCCTGAGCTCAGATAGTTTAGGAAGCAAATTGATAAAGTGGGTTTTATCCGCTACCTCTTTTTCCGAAATGATCTTGTCGAAACGCTCTTTAGTAGAAATGAGATAGTGGGAGATAGAAATGGCTTCTCGAATCGAATAACGGAAGCGCATGATAATTTTTTCGATCTGGATTTGCGCTTTTTCGATCCGCTTAGATATCTCCACCTCTTCTTCTCGAGTAAGGAGGGGAACCGATCCCATCTCTTTTAGATACATCCGCACAGGATCATCAGAGGTCCCTTCGGCTCTTTTCGGGATCCCTTCGAGCTCTTTCGCCTCTTTCTTCCTCTCTTTTTGCCTTTCCACTTCGGCTTGGTTGAGCACCTGGATATCCATTCCGCTCAGATAAATCAGCACCTGATCGATCTGTTCTGGCGAATCGAATGTCATAGGGAGGATTTCGTTGATCTCCTCGTATGTGAGAAAGCCCTGCTCTTTAGCGATAGCGACGAGCTCTTCTACTTTTTGTTGGTGCTGACGATTAGTAAATGATGTCGTGCCGCTCATGATCTCCTAGTGTGGGATGGGAAGGAAATAGCTTTTGGTGTAACCTTAAGCAAAAATTGAATATGCCCAATTTCTGCAAATGAAATCGAGAGTATTGTGGACAGGATACTCCTTTCTGTCAATATCATATAGCCTTAATAATTATTTGCAAGGGGCAGAATCTTTCCAATTATACCATTTCTTCCTATTTTCTGCCTTTTAGGAGAGGATTCTGATTGTCTAAAGATCAAAAATTTTTTAAATTTCGAAAACGGCCCGACTAATGGCCCTTTACGCTTTAGATTCGGAAGGGCTGATTTCCGCAAGCGATGCGCCGGGCCGAGGGAACTATCGCTGCCTAGAATGTAACGGCCCCCTTCAGCACAGGCAAGGCAGGCGGCGCCCCCATTTTTATCACGTAAAAGCGACCCCTAGCTGCCGCCTTTACAGTAAGAGCGAAGATCATCTCCTCCTTCAGTTACAAATCCAAAATCTTTTCCCCACCGGGACCGTCACTCTAGAAAAACCTTTTTTGTGGATTGGGCGAATCGCCGATGTCTGTTGCGACCAATATAAACTTATTTTCGAAATTCAATGTTCGTTAATCAGCGAAACCGAGGTGAAATCCCGGATCGACGACTATGGAAATGTAGGATATCAAATTGTGTGGCTCCTCGATGATCGGCTCTATAATCGGAAAATTTTGCGCCCAGCCGAACTCTTAGCCCGATCTAGCCCCTGCTATTTCTTTCGCTACCAACGAATCTCATTTTCACCCATTTACGACCAACTGGAAATTATAGTTGATAACAGACGCCCTAAAAAAAGCGCTCCTTTCTCGGTTCACCTCCAGGCCCCTAAACAGATGCCCCCATCCCTATCCACAGAAAATTGGCCGAAACAAATTGTCGATCGCTCCACTTTATGGCCCCTCTACTTTCAGGGAGATCTCCTTCATAAAGCTCTGCAAAGCGCCCACAGCCGCCCTTTGACGATCACCCTGCAAAACTGGTGCTTTTTGGAAAAAGTCTTTCCCTCGCAAAAAAAAGTTCCCCTTTGGAAAAGTTGGCTCCGAAATTTTTTCATCTATTGGGGGAGTAGAATCGTCGAAAGGCTGATCCAATTAATGGATGGCGATTAGCTAAATTTTCTATGAAGCCATCGCCGAAAATAAAAAAAATAGAGAAGAACGGACCAGGCCATCAAAGTGCGTATTAATAGAGAAGCGGGGAAAACTCTCTCTAAAGAGGCAAAGGAGGGGTTTTTAGGGTTAAACCAGACGCTCCATTTCTGCTTCGCTAACTCTTGTAATTCGGAAAAGGCTGCCTCTTCATTTAGGTAGACACGATCAGATAACAATGTATTGCCTGTCCCTATGTTTCCTTGCAGGGGAAAAAAGGCTCGGACAGCCCAGCGGCCCCCCTTCTCTTCCAGCTCCCACTGGGTAATTTTAGCCGGCGCCCGGTCGGTTAAATTAAAATATTTATTTATTTCCAAGCCGGTGCGAACCGTGAAATAGGAGGCGATTACCCCTATACAGACCAAAAAAAACAGCTGAATATGGCGAGAATTGAACATAGGCTCTTTACGAATTAACGAAAGACCATTATAGTAATGCCATTTAATATACGCAATCCAACCTTTAGAGGATCCATGGCCGACCAAAAAGCTGCAGAAAAAGCTAAGATAAAAAGACCATCTGCACAAAAACGAAACATCCAGAGCGAAAAAAGACGTCCGCGCAACCGCGCACACCGCGCCGGTCTTTTAACCGCTATTCGCGCCTTCGAGAGCTCCCTCTCCGGAAAAGAGGCCGCTGAAAACGTCAAAGCTAAACTAAATGCTATTTATAGCTTGATGGACAAAGGTGTAAAAAAAGGAATTTACAAGCCTCAGAAAGCCGCCCGCACAAAATCCCGCCTAACAGCTCGATTGGCTTCCGTTTAAGCTCCTTTCAAGAGGGTTGTTATGCAACCCTCTACATTACCTCGACTTTGCAACTTTTTTAGCCCGATTGCCTCTGNNAAAAACTCCTTCCTGGTTAAATAAACCGACTAGTTTGGCTCTTGGCCAAACGTCCGAGGGCAAAAGGCCAAGGCAATCGGCTAAAAAAGTTGCAAAGTCGAGGTTAAAACCTTTCTTTTATCCCCGAAGCTTTTCTTGCGCAGTTCGCAAGCATCTCTTTCAAGACGACCTCATCTATTGCCATTTTTAGACTTTTCTTAGCGCGAGTCGCTGCCGTATATAAAGCTTCCCTTCCAAATCGCTCACTTCCAGGTGGGAAAAGGGCAAAAACATGTTCAAATTCACTCCCCTGACTTTTATGAACAGAGAGGGCAAAGGCCCATTCAAAATGGGGCAAAACGGCGGGATTAAAGGGTCTCATTTCCCCGGAAATAGAATCGGGAAAATAGGCAATGCCTTCCCGGGGCCGAAAACTCTCCCTGAACGCCCCGATCAAAATCCCACAACTTCCATTGTAAAGCCCCAAGCGCGGATCATTCGAAGAAACCATAATGGGAATCGCCCAATAGTCTCCCCAAGAGAGCTTCTGTGTATATTTTTGCAAAACAGCCAAATTGAGAGCGTCAACCCCTAATGGACCTTGCCGCAGAGCGCTTAAGATCCTAAGCCGATCAAAATAGCGCAGACAAAGGGAAGGATCGGGTTTTTCTTTGTAGACAGGAGGATCGATTTTCTCAAAAAAAAAATCGGATTGAGTGGGCAGAGGAGCTCCCACCCCTTCGCTAAAGAGCTGAAGAACCCCCGCTATATCCGCGACCCGAATCGCCTCGCCTAAACTTTGCAAATCTTTTTTATCGGTTCTCATGCTCCGTTCCAAACGGACCCCAAAAAGATCGGATAAATCTGCAAAAATACTTCCCGCTTCAACAGGGGGTAATTGATCGGGGTCGCCAATGAGGACAAGCCTTGTTTCCGCACCCACAGCTTCTAACAGATGGGCCCAAAGATCCACATCGATCATAGAGGCTTCATCGACAATGATTAGATCCGCGTCGATCTTTTGTCCTGTAAATAGCTTGCTTTTCCCCGGCTGCAAATGAAGGAGGCGGTGCAACGTTTCGGTTTTCACCTCCATCTCTTGTCCCCGATTTTTTAAAGAGGAGGAGAGATGCTGAGCGGCGCGCCCCGTCGGAGCGGCAAGACATACCTTGTAAAGCCGCTTTACAGGGCTCAAACGGGCCAAAGTCTTAACCAAGTGGCCGGCTGTATACGTTTTTCCCGTTCCAGGACCTCCCGAAAGGATCGTCAATTGGTGAAAAATGGCATGCTCAATAGCTCGAGCTTGAGCGGGCAAAAGAGCTTCCCTTTCAATGAACTGCTCCCACTTATCTGGGGCCTCCATTTTTTTTAAGAGCCGTTTTACTTCTCGGCAAATCGTCGTCTCATACACCCAATTTCTTTGTAAATAGTAGCGATTCGCCTCCTGTACAATGGGCGTTTGGGGAAAAGGTTCGGAACCATCCGATACCATTTGACTGGGAAGAGAGGGTGCTAACGATCGGAGGCAAAGGTGCCCCTCTCGAGCCGATTTCATTAGATCGGACAAAAATTGGGGGTCGCCCCCGCCGAATCGGAGAATCGTCCGCTGCGCAAAAAAGGAATCAAGCCAAGCTTTCATAGGTCTGGTTCTTTTGGGGTTGGAAAAATAGAATTCCTTTAGAAGGGGCGAAAGTCCCCCTTACAAATACGTAATAGGCGCCTCCGAATTCTGCTGAGCTAAACGATCTTTGCAGCGCTTCGCCGTATAAAGTAGCCTGTAATCCATAGTCTTCAGCAGCCATCTGATGCTCCAAAGCGTCTGTTGAGTAGGCCTCGTCGCTCTCTCCGATCCAATTGCTTTTCCAATCAATAAAATAGATTTTCCCTTCATAGTGAAAAACAAGATCGATAAAGCCTTTGATGAAATGGGGAGGGCGCTCAAAAATAAACTCCACTTCAACTCCCAAATCGGCCGGTTTTAGATCTTTTATAGGAAGAGCTGCAACGGTTTGCACGACCATCTGCCGAATCGCTTCTTTCCAGGGGGCCAATCTCGTTCGGCCTACTTCATGGATGATAAAGTCCCCCAACCCTTTTTCCTCAGCCCAAATGGGCTCAGAAGAAGAGAAAACCGCCTCGAATAGTTGGTGAAGAAAAATCCCCGTCTCTTTCCCTCGAGGCAATGTATGGATCGTGTAGAGATCGGAGGAGATAGGCGCCAAAGATTCGTGCTCTCCTTTATGGCAGAGAGAGGTGAAAGAGTGGAGATATCTAGGCGTCCACTGGGCTTTGGGCCTCAAGGGTTCATGCAATACGATAGTCCCCGCCTTTACTGGCCGATCCACCGTCGAGGCGATCAATTTTTCCCATGTGATGCTTGTCCCTTTCGCCGCCAGCTCCAACGCCTCTTCCAGCGATCTTTGCCCCTGGAATGCCTGCAAAAAAAGTTCCATGGGCGACTGGATACCCGTCAGATCGCGCTTCTTTATATCTAGAGCTATCGGTACATATAGGCGCTGTTTAGCTCGAGTCATGGCGACGTAGAGTTGTCTCAATTTCTCCATATCCAGTTCCTGGATTTCCTCTTCGGGCTTCGGCGTCCGGGTAGCCAATCCAAGGGCAAAAACAACGGGAAATTCCAACCCTTTACTCACGTGCATTGTCATCACTTGGACCGCTTCATCATCGCTTTCCATTCTTCTTCGCACCCGCTCATCCTCATCGGTAATGAGCAGCGCATACTCGTCCAACACACGTCGCAACCCCTCGAGAGAAAAGCCATTTTTCCTCTCCCATTCGAATAAAAGTTCTATAATCTGAAACAGATCGCGATAAAAATGGACATCTTCACAGGCAATTGCCTCTAAGGAACAATAAGTATGAAATTTCGTCTGAAAAAAGGCGTGGAAAAAAGGGACTAACCCGCCTATTTCCAAGATGACCTTCAGATCGTAAAAAACCAAGGGCAATTCTGTAGGGATTTCGTCGAATTTCATCCGACTAAAAGGGCCTGCCAAAACAGCTCGAGATTTCCTTCGGTCTTTCGGATCGAATACGGCTCCGAACAACTCATGGAGCGAGGCAAAAGCAAAAGTTTCGCCTAATGGAGTATGACTTTTCGCAAGCGCCGCAATCCCTCGAGTCTGTAAAAAACTGACCATCTGCTCTGCCTGATATCGATCTTTCACCAGAATAGCAAAATGGCTCAACGATCCGGTCCACTCTTTTAGTCGAATGATTTCATTCGCAATGAAGGGGAAAAATAGCTGCTCCAGAACCGGTTTTGTGGGCCACTTCTTCTCCGTACTCTCCCCCTCCGCAATAAAAAAATGGAGAGCCCCTTTCTGATCGGGAAAATTCGTCCCTTCTTTGACCCCAGCCCGAACGGGCAAGTAGGGTAAAGTCCGGTTGAGTTTAGGTAGCCATAACCAATCCCGATCAAAAAGGGCATTAAGAGACCCAATTAAAGGGGCGCTCGATCGAAAATTTGTGTCGAGATGGTGAAGGGAGGTGGGAGCGATCTGCTCCTTTGCGTGAAGGTAGGTATAAATATCAGCTTTTCGAAACCGATATATGGATTGTTTGGGGTCGCCAACAAGAAAAAGGGCTTGAATGGGCTCATCTAAAAATAGGGTACGAAAAATATCCCACTGCAAAGGGTCGGTATCTTGGAACTCATCGATCACCACAGCCTGAAATTTTTGCCTGACCTTCTCAATAAAAGGGGAGCTTTGTAACGCATCGTGCATCTTTTGTAAAATGGCGTCGGGATCGAGCGCCTCTTCTTCCTGCAAAATACGTTTTGCGCAAGGGATCCAGCCGTTCAGCAGGTTTTTGAACAGGACCTTTGGATCGGAGGCTTCTTGAATGAGAGGAAGAAGATGCGCTCGCCCCCATTCGAAAATAGGTTCAGAAGAGGCGTTAACCTCCGTTGTATGCACCTTTTTATTGGCTGGGGATAGGAAGGAAAAAAGAGACCCTTTTTCGGAAATCAGAAAGCGAAAGGCCTCTTCTGTAGGTGGGGAGGCAAACGATTCAATCTGCGGCTCAAAGCGCCCTTTCACTTCAGCTTTATAATTCTTAGCTAATAGATGGAAATCTTCAATCAGGGCTTCTTTTCGCAGAGCCCCCCCTAAAGATTCCCTTACACGGCAATAGCTGAGATACTGCTCAGCAAAAGTGGGGCTAAGAACTAAGTCTGCTTTAGCGAATTTGAGTAATTTATTAGCCAACTTTTCGACGGTTTTGTATTTTTTTAACAAAATACCCAATTGCTCGGCACAGAGCACGTCTCCCTGCAAATAGCTCAAATAGTTCCTCACCCCCTGCTGCAACCTTTCTGGTATTTGGAGGTTCATCTCCTCTTTAGGGAGAGAAAAGGGAAGTTTAGCCTCAAACGAGTACTCTTTCAAAACGCGATGGCAAAATCCATGAATGGTAAAAATTTGGCTTTGATCAAATCCATTTAAAGCCCCTTTTAATCGACGAATAGCCCCATTTTCCTGTCGGAAAGGGAGTAAATAATCCCATTGAATCTCATCCGAGAGCAATTGTTGAAGGGCCTTTTCAATATTTGAACGGATCCGGATTTTCAACTCTCTCGTTGCGGCGCGCGTAAAAGTAACCGCCAAAATTTGATCGATTTCAATTTCTCGCTCCACTAATAGACGGACAAAAATCTGCTCAACGGCGAACGTTTTTCCTGTCCCCGCAGAAGCCTCTATTAAATGGGGTCCCTGTAAAGGGCAATGTCTATCCAGGCAATCGAATCGATCCATCTTAAGAGCCCTTTTTTGATCGAGAGGGGTACAATTGAATGAGGTCTATTAACGTTTCTTTTAAAAAGGGTCCCCAAGCTGAACAGATCGGTTCCGCTGAGAGTTCCCCCGTTCGGTCCCNNTTTTCTCCAATTCCTCGCCCCCTTTTCTAAGGAGAGGCTCAACCCATTCGCTCACTAAGGGAAGGGGCGTTTGAAGGCCTAAAAAATAGAGTTCTAGAGAACGGCGCAAAGCATCGTGAGGAGAGGCAACTTGCTTCGGCTTGCCGGAACGGATGCAAAAAATCGTATTCGATTGCAAGGCACATAAAGCCACCAAGTGCTCAGGCCAAGATCTAAATAGAGCGGGCAAAGAATCGTCACCTATATGTAAAGGGCCAAGACTCGAACAAAAACTGACCTCTCCGACGATTTTCACTTTTAGTCTTTCCCATTGAATTTCTACTGGCGGGAGTGAATCGGAATGGGTATCGCTCAAGCGGATCGAAGATAAACTCTCTTTAGCCAATCCCAAATCGGCGAGATTTCCCTTCCATTCCTCCGCTATGTGCCCCATCTCTTGGCGAGCCACGACTCCAAAAAGGCCGACAGGGAAAGTTCCATCTCCTTCACTTTTTTGAATAACCGCCTCTAAGGGCTGATGGAGACTGGTCCGCAAAATCTGCGCCCGTTTAATAAAATCCACTTCGTATTCTTCCCAATTCTCTTCCGGCTTTTCCGCAATCGCCATTTGCAAGATCTTGGTCATATAAAACTTCCAGGGATGACGAAATAGAGCCTTTAAATCGCGCACGGAAAGGGTAATTTCCCCTTCGGGAAGGTGAAGAGGAGGTCTTTGATCAAAGGGGGGCCAAAACTGCAGACCCTCTTTGGGCCCGTAAAAAATTTGCGCCGCGCGAAAAGCTGTAGGTGAAGTGCTTTGGCACTCCAGTTCCTGAAAACAGCGGGGATGGAGATTGAAACTAGGGTGGACAGTCGTTGCTATCTCCCCCTCAAAATGGCTCTTAATATAACTGATCAATTCCTGAACAAGAAGCGAAGGGCTCATCTCCTTGCCCTCTTCTGGAGAAATGTGTCCGTAACTAATGATCATCTTCTCCTGGACGCTGCAAATCGCCTGCAAAAATAGATACCGATCCCGATCAGGGGGAAGGGGGGGGGCCTCTTTTTTCCCCCTAAGTAGGTCTAAAGAGGAAGGGGAGGCGCTCCTAGGAAAACTCTCCTCGTCTTGGCCGATTAAAAAGAGGGCGCGGCAAGGGGTAATAGCCCCTTCGCTTAAAGGAGCTATAGGCACCGCATGCAAGAGAGTCGAGCCTATTTGCCCCGTCGATTTTCGATTAAATAGCTCTTCAAGGGCAGAGAAGGGAAATTCAATGGGACCTAGACTGCTTTGAACATACCGAAGCGATGAGATGATTTCTTCTACAGCCCCTCTTCCTGCCAGATCTTTTTCTCCCTCAACTGCCAAATACGTATCGGCAATCGCTTCTAATATATCGGCCCAACTCTCTAATCTCCTCTCCTTCGAATCGGTGAGAGGGGCTAAATCACGGCGCAGCGTCTCGATCACATACAGAAATTCTTCCAGAGCATCGGCATCTCCCATATCAATCCCAGAAATAGGACTAGGCTGAGGCAACTGTTCTTTTTCTGGGGGGAAGAGGTAGATCAGCCCCTGTAACATCCGGTCGATCCCCTCTTCCCATGTGCCGTGCATCCTCCCTTCGATCTTCTTTTCAAAGAGATCCGATACGATTTTCTCTTTTTGCTCCCCACTTTGCCCCCAGCGGATCTTCGCTTCCCGGATCCATAGACGGATCTGATCGAGTCTCTCCAAGTCCCAGCCCTGCTTTAGGCGAAAAGAGGGGTTTTCGATTAATTTGATCACAACATCCGATTCCCAACGAGAAGTAGACAGAGAAAGCAATTGTTTAAGTCCTTGCCAATAGCCATTTTTAGACAAAAGATCGATCTCAGATAAGCAATAGGGAATAGAGGATTCGGGATCTGAGAAAACCCATTCTATTAAGGGCCCATATATCTCTAAATTAGGGGCCAAAACTAACATCTCCGAAAGGGCTATTCCCTCTTGCTGAACCCGGATAATTTCATCTTTCAACACCTGAATTTCACGTAATCGGGAAGCACCTGTTAAAGAAAGACGAATCGATCGATCTCCCGGAGCAATCTCCCTTTTTTCTAGAGGAATCTCCCCATATAAGAGATCTGCTTGGACAGTTTTAAGCAGCGTCGGCTCTCCCGCATCGAGAAGATCGTAACTTTCCTCGATCTGGAGATCATACAGATCCAACACCTGTAAAGTTTCCCGTCCTAACTTTCCGAAATTCGCTAAAAGAGGGTGGCAATTCTCTAAATACCGGTCCAGCTCTTCCAAGTGAGTTTCCGAAACATTCCTCTTCTTCCCATATTTAACTAAACTCCGCTTCTCTCGCGTAGAGCAAAGATCCCCCCAAAAAGAGAGGCAGGGAGAAAATAGGTAGGCAGAAAAACGGGGGAGCTTGAGCAAAAAATCCCAAAATCCAGCGGGCATTCCGTCGCAAGCAAAGCAAAAAACAGCCCCTTTTACTGCTTGGGCACTCAGATTTTGGAGAGGAAATTTCCATTTACCCCCTTCAATAATCTTTTGTAAAATATTTTTTTGCCAATCATTCGTCTCTTGGCAAGACAGCAAAAGTTCAGATCCATAAAAACCATAAGAAAGGAAAAGTTTAGCTAGCTCTTTGGACAAATCCAATAACCGCTTTACATTCCCCCCAGAGTAAGCCGCAACTTCAGTCGATAGATCTTTTTTTAAATATTCATAAATAAAAAGATAAAGCTCTAGATAACGGGGATCTTTAGCCGATTTGTCAGAAAAAAAACGCATCCCCTCTTGCCAAGCGAGGACCTTTATCCCTGCCACCCCCTTTTTCTCAGAATATTGCACAATCTGCCGGAGTAGCCAAGGCTTCATCGAGGCGTCAGGGACCAAAATGACCCTTTGCGTTAACGGATTACAATCGTCTTGCTCCAGGGCGCGAGCCAGTTCGCAAGCTAAAAAATCTAACCGATTGCTCAAAAATAGATGGGACGCAGTAGCCATATCCCTAAGTATCGCAAAATCTTCTCTCTTCTCCTAGTTTTTTCCTGTTTACAGAGTAGTCTCGTTGCAGATAACCTAAATCTGAATTCTTAATGAACCTATACCGTTTGAGAATCATGAATGGTATACTAACTGAAGCTTGGCCCTATTCATGCGATGGCATCCTACGACCGACTACCGCTCCTTCTATTTTCTCAATGCTACCCAATTTTTAGGCGCGCTCAACGACAACATATTTAAACTTTTAGTTATTTATCTCTTAATTAATGTGCAAGGCCCTTCCGCCTCCGGAAAAATCCTCTCGATCGCCGGAGCTGTCTTCGTTATCCCCTTTCTCGTTTTTTCCTCAAGCGCGGGAGTTTTAGCCGATAGGCTGAGCAAACGGACAATCATCGTCTATACAAAAATTCTTGAAATTTTCATCATGCTTTTCGGTCTTTTGGCCGTTTACCTAGAATCGGCTATAGGCGCCTATACGGCGCTATTTTTCATGGCTACGCAAAGCTCTATTTTTGGCCCCTCAAAATATGGGGTAATTCCCGAGCTCGTAGAATCCAAAATGGTTTCGAAGGCCAATGGATCGATGACCTCATTTACCTATCTGGCGATCATCCTGGGGACCTTTTTAGCCTCTTTTATCACCGATATCACCGATAAAAATTTCGTTTTAGTCGCCACTTTCTGCGTTTTTATCGCTCTCGCCGGTTTTTCGGCTAGTTTAGGGATCAAAAGAACAGCGCCGCAAAATTCTTCTAAGAAAATAAACCCCTTTTTCATCTACGAAGTCTACCAAACACTAAAAATGGCCTGGAAAATCCCCCACCTGATTCCGGCTATTTTTGGCTCCTCCTTTTTCCTTTTTATAGGCGCCTATACACAATTGAATATTATCCCCTTTGCGATCGAATCGCTCCATTTAAGCGAAGTGGGCGGAGGATACCTCTTTTTAGCCACAGCAGTAGGCATCGCCTTGGGCGCCGTTTTAGCGGGACAAATTTCTAAAGACAAAGTAGAGCTGGGGATTTCTTGTGTAACCGGATTTTTTATCTCTTTTTTCTTTTTTACCCTGTACCTATTCTCCTGGTCATTGACTGCGACCATCATCTCTCTCGCCTGCCTAGGGGTATTTGGCGGCGCTTTTTTAATCCCATTCGAATCCTTTATCCAAGTGAGCAGTGCTGATGAAAAGCGGGGACAAGTGATCGCTGCAACCAATTTCCTCAGTTTCACTGGAGTATTAGCAGCGGCATTTTTCATATTTTTTATCAGCGAAGAGCTCCAATTTTCTGCCGCCAGCGGCTTTGCTTTCATGGGCATTTTGTCTCTAATCATGAATGTACTCGTAGCCGGCCGCCTCTCTGAGCTCTCTATCCCTTTTTTCGTGAATAAAATCCTCAAGCGGATCAGGAGAATAGCTCTTGCATCACAGGTGCCAGCCCCTCATCAAATTGTGGTGTTCGAGAGCAACTCCTGGTGGGATCCTCTTCTCCTTTTCTCCATTTTTCCCAAATTAAAAATTCTGGTTCCAGGCCATTATTTTAAACAATTTCCCTGGATTAACTGGTGGATCGATTCCATTCGGATCATCCCCACCGATCTCGATTCCCGTTCCTCTTTAGAAAAATTGATCAAAAATTTCAAAGAATACCAAGAGAAAGGCAATTCTATTTGCCTCTATTTTCATAAGAGAACTGACACAAAAGAGATCCTAGAAAAATACCAAAAGATATTCAGCCGATTGGGCTACCAAATCGTATATGCTCACGGGAAAAAAGAGCGAACGCCCAAGCGATTTATCTTCTTTCGGTACTACCTGAAAAAAATCACCATGCACTTTTCAACAGACCGCCAACCCTACGCCTCCTGAGCTAAAAGCAAGGCCCAGTGAATAAAAGATCTGAAATCCAACACAGAGCACACCCAAGATGCGAAGCGTGCAAGAAATTGTCTTAAAACAGTTTCTTGCACGTTGTATACCGTTCGTGATTCAAAAACCGATTCTTGAATCACGAACGGTACATAGTGGTTCCACTTGGAAGTTAGACAACCAATCCATGCTATACCGCGCCCGCTTAGGTTCGTAACATTTTCGCACTACCTTTTCTCTCTCGCAGCCGACCTTACTCACAAATCCATTTACTCAAAACAAGGGGACAAGATAACGCCGCGAAGAGCGGCTGAGGATGACGCTGCGAGGCGCAGCTAATGATGGGCATGTCGGGGAAGCCCCGAACCCCAATGAAATTGGAAAGTTTTTTTGGGTTGCAGGGCTTCCCTGCATCTTGCGTATCATTAGGCGCGCTTCGCGCCGTTATCCTTAGCCGCCTTGCGGCGTGATCATGTTCCTTGGCTGGAGCAACAAGACCTGTGGGCAACGATCAGACTGCGAGAGGGAAAAGGTAGTGCGAAAATGTTACGAACCTACCCGTGCGCAGTATAGCATGGATTGGTTGTCTAACTTTCAACTGGACACAGTATATACTTTAGAAAGCGTAGATAAGCTCAACTTCCCACTGGCGGTAGTTGATGTTTGGACCAATATCTCGGTCTAGCGTCCAGGAGAGCTTTATATTCTGCTCCATCGTTAAGTTGTTCGTGAACGCATAGAGTCCATCGATTTCAAAGCCGTAATAATTTCCATTACCTACAGCAGCAGAGGCTGTGGTTTTCTCAATGGAGCTGCTAGAAACAGTATATAACCCTGTACCGCCCGCGTTGCCACGACCAATACCTGTCGCATCAAAATCGGGTACCGCTTGCGCCTGCACCCATTGGAAATTGGTGTCGAAGGCAAAGTCTCCTGCTTTTTTGATCAATCCAATCGAAAAGCCCGCATACCAACCAAACCGCTGGCGCGAATAAGTTCTCCAAACAATCGGCTCGCCAACGACAATAGCTTCAGGTAGGCGCAGTGGCTTTGCCATGATATTGCATAGACCCGCTGCGTATAATTTAATCAGACGCTTTCCCAGCCAATCGGGATAAAACTGATAGGTAGGAAGAAGTTGCAGCACGCAGTAGCGGTACTTATTGACCACATCTCGATTGTGTTTATACCAATACACAGCAGATGATTTTACATAAAATCCGGTGTTCGCAACTTGTAGAGCGCCAAGTTCCGTCACATAAGCGTAATGGTTTATGTTGTCATTAACAATAATCAAACCAGGTGTGAGGTAAAAGTTACCAATCTCTTCAAAAGCCTTACTAAAGCGAAGGAGGAATCCGTCAAAAAGGGAACCAAATTCCACTTTGGAATCATACACATTCCCTAAGCTGCGGCGCCCAAGCTCAGCATCCCAAGTAAAGGTGTCTCCCGCAATAATTCGACCGCCTGCATAGGCTTTTTCTAAACGGATCTTATCGGTTTTACCGCTGGAAATCCCCATGTCATTATCGAATTCTAACTTAACGGAAGTCCAGGTGCGATCCGTCCGGTAGTCGATCATGATGTTTACTTCTACATCCCACGCTTGGGGAGGCTTAGAACCGATTCTTCGCTGCTCAAGTCCGTTTTTAAATTCACTCGCATCTTGAAATTCCGCTCTCACTTCACCGCTTAATGAGAGGTCTCCGCCAATCTCTTTAACGGTGACCATTCGCTTATCTTGAATCCACCTTCGAAGGGCTTCCATATCGTTTCGGTCTGGATTATTGGCAGCGTCGCCGTTATTCGTTTGAGCAAATAAAGGGATACTCAGTAGAAGAGCAGCTGAAAAAAAAGATTTGCGGGAGAAAAAAGACATGTCACGCCTGTGCTTATGTTATTGAGAAGGAAACAAAACTAAGAACTATAGGAGAATGGAAGATTTAAAAAAAGCAAAATGCAGCCGAGGAAGGGCTATTAAGCGACAGAAACTTGGTCTATACCTCTCGTGACTCAAGAATTGGCTTTTGAGACGCGCCGGGTATATATGGAGAATTTCTAAAAGCGGATATCCCCGGAAATGGTGACAGCCTCTTCATCAATGAGGCGCCCTTCGATATTTAACATAAAATATTTAGACGAGGAGATACTACAACCGATGACGATTCCAACGGGAACGCGGTTTTTGAATTGATCGTTTCCCTCTCCACTTGCAGAAATGGGAATTTCAAATCCTTTAATCTTTGTTTGCGCATTTAAATACTTAACGCCTAGATAGGGGATTAATATGTCAATTTTATAGGAAACATCTAAATCAATCTGCCATTCGCGCCAATGCAGAGTACTCCCATCGGAGGACTGGACAGCGCCATCCGATGTGGCCCAAGTGGGATAAAAATGGGCCGCCTCATATCTTCCGCCAAGTCCAATACAGACTCCGTTGCCGGTAAATAAGATCCCGCGAACTCCCGCTCCCCATAAAAAATCAAAATTCGTCTCTAACTCTATCCGATGGATGCCTCCGGCAACATCCTCAAATCGCCAATCGGCGCTTGTGCGAGAAGAACCCAAAACACTATATATATCTATCCGATCCAAAATATTGAAGGTAACGGTGCCCGAGCTAGCCTCCTGCTTATAGCAATCGACCCTCCCTTGCCCCTGATAGTATTGCTCCATCATGCCGTCGCCTACAAAATCTCCTTCATAGCCCGCCCGAACACTAACCCCACAATCGGAAGGGATAAAAAAGCCCTGCTCAATTAATTGGGGGGCAGCAGGATTGCCAACAGGCGCTGCAAAGCCCTCGGTAGAGACGATAAAAGCCACCACCAGAAGTACCCACCGATTCATAATGCCCCAATTTAGATGTCGTTACCGCTCGTGATTGAAGAATCGGTTTTTGGAAACCATCTGCACCCCATAATTTCCGTCCGCAAAAATGGCCCCTATTTCTAATAGGGGGCCATTTTTGCGCCGGTTACGCCTGATGAAAATTCTGGGCGCATATGGCTCCCAAAAACCGATTCTTCAATCACGAGCGGTATAAATTTTGATTTTAATGGATTTTCGCTCAATTTAGAAGCCTTTTTACACCTTTCGCAATTCAGCCCACTTTCCTCATTCTTTGAGATCTGTTTCGTGTAAAGCTGCTTTACATTGGCTATTTTTTGCAAATTCTGTAAACTTTCACAGTTTAGAAGGAGAAGTCCATGAAAGTCAAAGTCAACAAGTCCCATCTCGAGCTACCCGAAGGGAGCTCCGCCAAAGACGCCGCTGAAAAGCTCCACTTGACAGCCCCCGACCAAGCCGTCGCCGTAACCATCAATGGGAAATTGTTGGACTCCTCTACGATCTTGCAAGAGGAGGATGAAGTAGTCTTTCATAATTTTGACGATCCTTTAGGCAAAGAAGTATTTTGGCACACCTCCGCCCACGTTTTAGCTCAGGCTATTTTGCGTCTGTGGCCCGATGCGCAACCCACCATTGGCCCACCAATAGAAAATGGATTTTATTACGATTTCGGCCAACTGACCCTCTCAGACCAAGATTTTGATAGACTAGAAAAAGAGATAGAACTGATTTTATCCGAAGGGCATAAACCGGAGCGGATCGATTTTTCCTCCAAACAGCAAGCTCTGCATCAATTTTCTCATAATCCCTACAAAAAAGAGCTCATCGAGGGACTCGACGAAGCAGGGCCGATTTCCGCCTATCGTCAAGGAGAATTTGTAGACCTATGCCGAGGTCCCCACTTAGGCACTCTGAATAAAATTAAAGCCTTTAAAATTTTAAAAACTTCGGGCGCATACTGGAGAGGCGATTCCAATCGGGAGATGTTAACCCGGATTTACGGCATTTCCTTCCCGGATAAAAAGCGGTTAAAAGAATACTTACTCTTTGTCGAAGAGGCTAAAAAGAGAGATCACAAAGTGATCGGCCCCGCCCTCGACCTCTTTTCTTTTAAAGAAGAAGCTCCCGGAATGCCATTTATCCATCCTCATGGACTCACTATTTGGAACCGCCTGATCGATTTTTTACGCAGCTGCCTGAAAGAGGGGGGATATAAAGAAATTAAAACACCCCTCATGCTCAGCAAGNNCGATCAAGCCGATGAACTGCCCCGGTTGCATGTTGTACTACCGGACAGCCATCCACAGCTATCGGGAGTTGCCCTTGAGAATCGCCGAGATAGGGCATGTCCATCGCTTTGAAGCATCGGGCGCTCTTAACGGCCTTTTCCGCGTCCGGAGTTTCCACCAAGATGACGCGCACCTATTTATGCGGCCCGAGCAAATTCGGGATGAAATTAACCAGATCCTCCAGCTGGCCGATAAAATTTATATGGCTTTCGGCCTTCCCTACAAATTGGAGCTTTCCACCCGCCCTGAGAAATCGAAAACGATTGGTTCCGATGAAGATTGGGAAATCGCAACCGAAGGGTTGAAGGGAGCTCTCGACGATTGGGGCCACTCCTATCGGATCAATGAGGGGGATGGCGCCTTTTACGGCCCAAAAATCGATATCCACATTCGGGATGCCATCGGTCGCTTCTGGCAGTGCGGTACTGTGCAGCTAGACATGTCTTTACCTCAAAAATTCGAGCTGGAATTCGTTGGGAACGAGGGGACTCACAAACGCCCCGTTATGCTCCACCGGGCCATTTTCGGTTCCATTGAGCGATTTTTTGGCATTTTAATCGAACACTTTGCTGGGAAATTCCCGTTTTGGCTTAGCCCTTACCAAGTGAGGATCATGACAGTTGCTGACCGCCATATCCCTTACGCGCAAGAGCTCGCCAAGAGAATTCGAAAAGAAAATATCGAATGCGAAGTTGACGACACGAACGAATCTGTTGGCAAAAAAGTGCGTACAGCGCAACTTTTGAAAACAAATTATATGCTGACAATTGGCGATAAAGAGGTAGAAAATCAGACAGCTGCGCTCCGAACAAGAGACAATGTTGTGCATGGAGAGATTGACATTTCTGATTTTCTTGCTAAAGTCGTAAAAGAGCGCGATGAACGCGCATTAATGTCTCCATTTTCAATTGCTCCTTAAATTAGAGGGAACTATGCATGTTATCTCGGTCAGCAGCTTTAAAGGGGGAACGGCGAAGACATCCACTTCGCTTCACTTAGGAGCGGCTCTTTGCCAATTTCATAAAAAAAGGGTATTGCTGATCGATTTAGATGCGCAAGCAAACCTAACGACAGGATTGGGATTCGATCCCGATGAGCAAGACAGTATGGCTCCCGTCTTGCAAGGAGAAAAATCGATCCATGATGTGATTTTGGAGACTTGCGTCCCCAATATGCACATAGTGCCCGCCGACACCTGGTTAGAACGGGTAGAGGTGTCGGGTTCTTTAGCTGCCGATCGCTATTCTCACGAACGACTAAAAGAAATTTTACGAGATCTGCCGTATGATTTTGTCCTGATTGATACGCCTCCCTCTCTGTGTTGGCTCACCGAATCGTCTTTGATTGCTTCCCAATACTCTTTAGTCTGTGCGACACCGGAATTTTATAGTGTTAAAGGGCTGCAACGCCTTTCCATTTTCATCAACAATATTGCAGAGCGGCACACGACGAAAGTATTAGGAGTCGCTTTATCATTTTGGAATCCTCGAGGAAAAAGCAACGACGCCTTTTTGAAAGTCATCGAGCAAACATTCCCAGGAAAACTCTTGAATGCAATGGTAAGACGAGATATTGCAGTATCAGAGGCAACCATTTTTGGTAAACCCGTGTTCGATACCGCTCCCAAAAGCCGCGCCTCTGTAGATTACATGGCGCTGACTGGCGAAATATTAATGAGGCTTTGATGATGTCCAAATTCAACGATCTACTTAATTTACGATTTAAACAAAAAGCGTCTCCCCAAGCGAAAATGACGGCGCTTGTCGAAAGATCCAACAATGGCGAACTCTCAAGCTTCTCTGGCGTTTTTCGCGTCTCAGCGCTCAATGAAAAAGAGAAATCAACCATTGAAGAGATTTTGAAAAATTTCCGGCAAAACGATAGCTATGATGTCGAGGGAGACCTGAGATCTCTCGTTATGATTACCTCTGAAGTTAAGGCCATCACCAATCAAGCGGTGATCCTTCACGGGGAACGGATCAAAAAAGCCCAAGAAATCTTACGAAATTATCAAGATGGCGCCTTTACAGCTTGGCTTTTTGCAACCTACGGCAATCGACAAACCCCCTATAATTTTCTCCAATACTACGAATTTTATACGGTGATGCCCACCTCTTTGCATCCGGTGTTGGATCAAATGCCTAGACAAGCGATCTACTCTCTAGCTAGCCGCAGCGGCTCTTTAGAAAAAAAACAAGATCTAGTGCGCAGATACTCTGGCCAGCCGAAAAAAGAATTTCTTCAGATTATCCGCGAAGAATTTCCCCTTTCAGAAGATGATAAACGGTTACCCCACTTCTCTTCCCACGCGATCAACTTCCTCAAGCGCGCGCGCGAAATGATGAAAAATCCGTTATGCGCTATCAGTCAAGAAGAGAAGCAACAAATCCAACTGCTTCTCGTCCAGATCCGCGCTCTTGTAGATAAAAAATGAGAGCTCAAGACGGATATATAAGCCCTCTCTCGGATCGCTATGTGAGCCGAGAGATCTCGTCCCTTTTCTCTCCCCAATTTAAGTTTTCCACCTTCCGCCGCCTCTGGGTCGCTCTAGCCGAAGCGCAGCAAAAATTAGGGCTGCCCATTTCCCACAAACAAATCGATCAAATGAAAGCTCATATCGAAACGATCGATTTCGAACGAGTCCAAGAACATGAAAAACGGCTCCGTCACGACGTTATGGCCCATATCCATGCTTTTGGTGATCAATGTCCCGAAGCCAAGCCCATTATCCACCTAGGAGCCACCTCCAGTTTCGTCACTGATAATACCGATCTAATTATCCTTAAACGGGGATTTGAACTCCTCGGAGGCAAATTGCACGAAATCCTGAGCAAACTCTCCTCTTTTGCCCTAAAGTACGCTGATGCTCCCACTCTAAGCTATACCCATTTTCAGAGCGCCCAACCCACCACAATCGGGAAAAGAGCCTGCCTCTGGCTCCAAGATTTATATCAAGACGCGCAAGACTGGAATCGACTCGCCTCTACCATCCCTTTTTTAGGAGTTAAAGGAGCGACCGGCACCCAAGCTTCTTTCCTTTCTTTACTGGAAGGGGACGGAGAAAAGGTTAAACAACTCGAAAAGACCATCGCCCACCAATTCGGGTTTCACAAAATTATCCCCATAGCGGGACAAACCTATTCCCGAAAGATCGACCTGACTTTGATCAATGCCCTAGCGTCATTTGCCGCTAGCGCCCACAAAATGGCCACCGATCTGCGCCTTCTAGCGCACGATGGAGAGCTTCAAGAGGGATTTACCGAATCGCAAGTGGGATCCTCAGCAATGCCCTATAAACGCAATCCTATCTACTCGGAGCGGATCTGCGGTCTATCTCGATTCGTAATCTCTCTCTCTCAAAATCCGGCCTATACAGCAGCAACCCAGTGGCTCGAAAGGAGCCTCGATGACTCATCCAATCGGCGCCTATCGATCCCAGAGGCCTTTTTAGCTACCGATGCGATCCTCAATTTGATCGCCCACCTCATTCCCCACCTCTCTGTCGACGCCGATCACTCTCTCCTTCTATTAGAAAAAGAGCTCCCTCTTCTGGCTATGGAAAATATTTTAATGGCGGCTGTGAAAAAGGGGGGCGATCGACAAGAACTTCATGAAAGGCTTAAACATCTTTCCTTTGTTGCGCGCCGAGAAATAAACCCCATCGAATTTCTCCTCAAAGAAATTGAAAAAAGCCCCCATTTTCATCTGACCCGCGCCGAATTAGAGCCTTTTTTCGACACGCATCAATTGGTAGGACGAGCACCCGAACAGGTGCGTGAATTCATAAAAAATGAGATCGAGCCCTATCTATCTCAGACAAAGTTCCCATCTCCCGATTTTCCGAAAATGGAAATTTAACGAATTATACCTCTCGTGACTCAAAAACCAATTCTTGAGTCACGAGAGGTATATTTTTTGTTGAACAGAAGAAAAAGGAAGGGCCAATCGAACGAGCTCCCTTTTCAAACAGGTTTGCGTTTGGCTCAAAGGGATGACTAACGGAAGCCGATATACAGCCTTGCACTTCCCTCTAAGACTTAAAAGATACTTCACACATTGGGGATTGGTCTCGGTAAATAGCGTTTGGCAAAAAGGGGCGAACCGATCGGAAATTTTTTGTCCTTCTGCCCATCTGCCCTGTAAAGTAAGAGCAATCATCTCCTTCCAAGCGCGGGGAAAGAGATTTCCAATCGTAGAAATAGCTCCAACTCCGCCTCTTTTAATGGTCTCATGGCTAAGCCAATCATCTCCCGATAAAATAGGGATGGAGGAGCTTGTTTTCAGCTCCGTGATAAAATTTATATCTCCACTAGCCTCTTTAACCCCCACAACACCAGGTATCGTTCCCATTTCCGTCAACGTCTCAACGGTCAGCCAAACTTGGGTCCTTCCCGGGTTGTGATAAACAATCAAAGGCAATCCAACTCGAGCCACCTCTCTATAATGGAGAACACACCCTCTTTGGGAAGGTTTGTTGTAATAGGGGGTAATCACAAGAGCGCCTGTAGCGCCCAGCCGTTGCGCCAGCTCTGTTAACCGAACCGTTTCCTTCGTATCGGGAGTTCCCGTTCCTGCAATAATAGGAATCCGGTTTTGCGCGGTCTGCACGCAAATTTCGATAATTTTTTTCCGATCAGCAAAACTTAAACTAGGCGCCTCTCCCGTTGCGCCGCAGCAAACAATCCCATCAGAGCCTTCAGAAATATGCCATTGCACCAAACGCTCTAAAGTCCCAGATTCAACTCGGCCTTTGGCGGTAAAAGGGGTAATGACGGCAACAAGAGAACCCTGAAACATAAACCTCTTTGGAAAGGAGTATATACTGTGTCCACTTGAAAGTTAGACACAGTATATAGTGGTTCCATTTGAAAGGTACCCAAGATTTCCGTTTTAACAGTTCAGATTTTTAACTATTTTGGCAGGGTTACTATTCGAAGACNNAATTGTTAAAACGGAAATATTGGGTGCCTTTCAAGTGGAACCACTATATATTCGCAAGAGGCTATTTATTCTTCAAGGTCGGAATCGAGAGAGACCATTCGCTGGAATTTTTCCTCCGCAGCGATCTCTTTTAACATCTTGTGGGACTGTTTAGCCATACGCCAAAATTCCACAATGTGTTTTCGATAAGAGGCCTGAAAATCCCAATTCAACGGAATTTCCTGGATCAGATAAACTTCCCCGCCCTCTATCTCGAAACGGGTAGAATAGGGCTTAAAAGAGAAGCCAAAGCGGCTAGAAACGTACTTATAAACATTCTTTGGAATGTTCCCGTACGTTGAAAAAATCGGTATCTTCAAAATTAAACAATTATTTACACGGTCATGATTTACTTGAATTTTCGAGTTGATCGGCTTAGGGAAATTATAATTAAACAACACGTGATCAAAAACAGAAGAGTAATCATTCATAATAAAACCAACCTTTCCAGGCGTTTATTATAACAATAAATGAATTAAACAGCCAGTCATTTTTATTCAAAAAAACACCATGTAAAGCCGCTTTATACCTCTCGTGACTCAATAATTGGCTTTTGAGGTGCGCGAAAATGGCCAGAAATNNATTAATACTGCCCCCCTTTCCGATCATCGATTTATGACCGTTTTGGCGCGCCTCAAAAGTCAATTCTTGAATCACGAGAGGTATACATGGATGATTCGTTGGGATTCCAAAGAGAAGACCACTCTGCATCTCTCGCTTGCTTATATAAATTTTTAATTTTTTTAGTGATGGTTTTTTCTTCAATTCTTCCCTCTTGCGTGCAGAGAGTGAGCTTTACATGACCTGAGAGTTTAAGGGGATTGGCTACAACTCTCCCTTCTACTGGCAAAAGAGGGAAGGGAGAGGCCACAACGTAAGAAAATTTTTCATCTTCGTACCCCAGAGTCCCTTCTTTAAGAAATTTATGCACTTTTGTCCTCTCAATCCTTGCGGGGAAATGGCACCACCCGGCAATGGGACATTTTTGCTGATGAGGGCATGGCGCGACAATATAAGCCCCCATTTCAATCAATTTTTTTCTATAGGCAATAATACGGGCAAATCCATCGGGCGTGCCAGGCTCGATAAGCGCTAAAACCGTTTTTCCATCCCAGATTCTCCCTAAAGCCTCATGGATATCGGTCTCCGCGAGGACGTAAGAAAGGATCGTTAAATCTGCGGGAGGAATCGTAAAAAATTGGGTCAGATCCTGCCTATTCCAAAGACCGCTCTTTAACGCAGGAGATTCAGAAAAAAGGGCCAGTTTTTTCCCTATTTCTATTACCTCAGCGCTCCTTTCAAATAGATGAACCCGATCGATCGTAGGAAAAACCTCACAGGCGGCCCAAGAAGCCGTTCCAGGACCTGCGCCTAAATCTAGAACGCTGGAGCATCTCCAGTCGGGCAATCTCTCTTGCACACTGGCCAATACTTTGAACACAGCCGCATAAGTGGCAGGCATTCGCGCCAGCAAATAGGCCAAAATCTGCTCCCGATTTCTAAATAGGAGTCCCGAATCCTCTCCCCGACGGTAGGACTGAGAAATTTTGCTATAAGCCGATCTAAGGGTAGAGAGGGGGATAGTGGCGGCGATCTCTTCGAGCGCCATCTGTAAAGAGAGGGGTAGTTGCATACAAGAAGTTTACAAAACAAAACAGTTGACATCCTCCCCTTCCTAAAGAAAGGAGATTCCTACGGAGTTCAGTTAAAACCTAACGGACTCACTTCGGTAGGTACTTTCGACCCGCTTGGAATTATCCGAGCCTTTCGTCAGGCACTCATGTCGAGAGTATAGCCTGTGGGAACTTGCTTTAGGAAATCGCGATATCCTCGCGCATCGACATGGAAGGCATTTTGACATATGCGAGATTTAAAGAAAAGAGGCACACTAACCCCGCCCTAAAGGTTTGCGCATGTCCACCGGATCAATGCACCTTGATTCCGACCGAGGAAGAAAGTCCTGGTCTCAGAGGGAAATTTTCTTTAGGCAGTGAAATTTTTACTACGATTTCTTCCCCGAGTGAATCTCCCGCTTTTCCTTCAATTTTATACACAGTGGCAGGACCAATCCAAGCCACAGCACCGACCCATTCCCGACTTGGGTAAGCAGCTAGCCGAATTTTTGCGAGTTGCCCAATTTCAATTAAATGGAGATTTTTTTCCGGGATTGTCACTTCGATCCAGGAACGATTTAGATCGAATAGAGACAAAATTCGATCTCCAATCTGCACAGAATCGCCCACCCCTTTTTGCTGCTTTAGAACAATTCCATCGAAAGGGGCTCTCCCGACCGATTTATCCAAGCGAACCTGGATTTCTCTCAGCCGATTATCGATAAGGGAAATCTCTCTTTGCAGTTCTTCCGTTTTCGTCTGCTCTTCTTGCAAAGTTTGCAGATACAGATCGATCTCATCTTGCGGTTTTACTCCAAGAGCTCCCAAATAATCTTGCATAGCATTTTCTGCCAGCCTCTGATGACCTTGTAATTGCTTGGTCCACTCTATCGCATCCGCTTGGATCTTTTTTTGTTCGTTGATTAACTCCCTACTCTCAAAAGAAAAAAGGAGCTGCCCTTTTTCAACTCGCTCACCCTCTTGTACAGGCAACATAGAAATCGCCCCCGATTCCAAAGAAGGGACAAAAACAGAAACGGCATTGATATGCCCCGATGAGATCCACAAAAAGGGGCGCACCACTAAAAACCAATAGGTGGCTACACTGCAAAGAGTCAAGCAACTGCAAAAAATAAAAAATTGCTTAGATAAAAAGCTTTTCCATGTGAAGTGAGGAAGAGAAATTTCAACAATTTTCCGTTTTCGGTCCAGCGTCGCTTCGGTCATGATAGAGCCTTTGTAGTACTTGAGAATAGGTTTGTTGAATTTCGTCTGATTGTTCGATCAGTTGTTGCCATTGGACAATGGTAGGATCAAATTCGGGCAAAGGGAGAGGATCTCGATGTTCTATCCAACTTGAGAGTTGATTAATCCATGGAGACATAACCTGAGATTAGCGTAGATTCATCGATCTTTCAAGGCAAAATAAATGATGCTCGCGACTAAACTCGATCCTGCCGCCAGAAGAAAAGGGAATCCATCCATCACATGATAAGCGACCCCGCCAATAAGCGGTGCGACTGTCATAGCCAGCGATTGGATCGACTGCGTAACACCCAAAATTTTCCCCTGAGTTCGTTTCGAAGAGAGATTCGAAATCAACCCTGTACAAATGGGCCACGCTAATCCCCCAATAATGACAGCCAGGCTCAATAAAGACAAAACGCACCACATGTTCGAAATAAAAAAGATGCCTCCGCATAAAAGCACAAACATCAGAAGACAAAACTCTAAAACCGTCAGCGGCTTGAAAAAGTGGTTCAATATCTTATTTAATACACTCGACCCCAACCCCCAACAAAGGCCGATAAATAGAGCCAAATCGCCAATTTCCGAGTTGGAAAACGCATAGCGATTCACAACAAGGACAGGGGTGAACTGAAAAAGCATCGCCCATCCGAAAAGGAAAAGAAAATAAATGATATAAAATAATCGGATTTTTCCTTCTTTAAGCGTATTTTTTATGTTATGAAACGACTCCAAATAATCGAAAACAACCGAAGTATCTATTTTAGAAGTTTCCTTAAAGCAAAACAGGACAAATAGAAAATTAAACAGAGACAAGACCGCCGCTAACCACAAGGGTATGGTAGGAGAAAAAAAAGAGCTCAATGAAGGATCGGATAATTTTCCTCCCAAAAAAGCTCCAAGAACGAAAGAGAGGCCTCCCAATACAGAAAAATACCCAAATTTTGTGACCTTCGATTTTTCGTCCGAACTTAAATCAGCAATGCATGCCAGACAAATAGAGGTATTGCTAGCAAAAATACCCGAAAGTAAGCGCCCCGCAAATAGGCCGATTAACGATTGCATTTCCATACTCCAGGCCGTGAAAACCATGCTGATAAAGGCAAAGAAAACGGTCAAAACTAAAGCCCGCCTCCTACCAAACCGATCGGCATATTCCCCCATGATAGGAGCTGCTAAAAATTGGCCCAACGAAAATGCCATTAAGAAAAAACCCAAAATCGTCGTCCGCCAAGCCAAACTCATAGAAGGAGAAAAAAGAGAGTTGTCCATATCTAAAAAATAGGGAGCAAAAACAGGAAATACGATGGCCCAGGCCAAACTGTCGACAAAAAAAGTTAGATAGACAGAGGTAAGAGTTAGCCTACTTGCATGCATAACCGTACATATAACAATCTCTCAATCGATTGTCCAGTCGATAGGCTTAAACCCCCGCCCCCTTAAAAATTCATTGATCTTAGAAAAGTGGCCGCACCCCAAAAAACCCCTATGAGCTGACAAAGGGGACGGATGGGGCGCCGTTAGTACCAAATGAGGCGACTCAGGATCATAGATTTCCCCTAATTTAGCGTATGCAGACTTACCCCATAAAACAAAAACGATCGGATTTTTTTTCGCATACAATATTTGAATTACCCGATCAGTAAAAACCTCCCAGCCCTGTCCAAAATGGGATTTAGGCTCTCCTACCCTAACAGTCAACGTCGCGTTCAAGAGCAAGACCCCTTGTCGAGCCCACTTCAGTAGGCAGCCATGAGGAGGAGTGGGGACATGCAAATCCCGTTTTAATTCTTTAAAGATGTTTTGCAAAGAAGGGGGTAAAGCAATTCCCGGAGGCACGCTAAAGGACAACCCATGCGCCTGCCCGGGCCCATGGTAAGGATCTTGCCCTACGATCACCACCCGAACCTGATCATAAGGAGTTTCGTTAAAGGCGCTAAAAATCAGCCCTTGAGGCGGGTAAATGGTTTTGCCAGCCGCAGCGTCTTCTATTAAAAAATTCTTCAGCCGCTTCATATACGGCTGCTCAAATTCTCCTCTAAGATGTGCGAGCCAGGAGGCTTCCAGATAGCTATTTAGATCACCCATAAGGGCATTAAAATTAGCAAGATTTTCCATTTTCCGCAAAGGGCGTTGACAATAACCGTAGACACTGGCTAAAATTCAACCTTTTAACGGTGAAGGAAATGAAAAATTTAGCTGAAAACAATCTCATCCGCTTTACAAACATCACTCGTAAAAAAGAGTCTATATTTGCCAATTTTAGGGTAAAGCAGCTCTGCAACGGCGTCATTTTTTCAGCCTCCATAGCCGTCGACATTACCTCCCTTGATCTGCACGCCGGCGATTCTCTAGAGAAGATCGTTGAAGAGTGTGCGCGTCATGGGGTCAAAGAGTTTAAAAAAGCCGACTTCCAATTCGAAGGGATCTCGGCAGTAGGTTCCGAATGTCTGGGTGTAGCGCAGCTTGGCTAG
>PLXF01000044.1 GCA_003151315.1 Parachlamydiales bacterium | reverse complement strand
CCGCCTTTAGGCGGGAGTTGTTTACCTCGCACTCCTCGATCCTAGGACTTCTAGCGAGGCGATTTTATGCCATCCCCGGTCAACAATCCATTTTGTCGAGGATTCCATTAATGGTCTCGATCGCTTCTGTTATTTGATTTGGAAGCCGAGCTGTAACCAATTTATCGAGAACCTTATCCGCAGCTATTTATGCAACAACGCTCTTTTTCAAAGTCCTTGGCCGAGCTTCGTATACGGTGATGCTAGTACCATCAGGCAACAAGCGACTAGGTATAACTATCTTTCCAGCCTTTGGAATTGGCGCAAACTTTTGCTCTGGCTGCGCCAAAATATGACCATCTAAACCAACTATACTACCGATGTCGCCATTCCACTCGAATTGATGATCCTTGTAATACAAGGATTTTATACAAAAAAGCCAGCAAAAAAAAAGTGTAATTGCTCGAATTATCCTTGTGATTATATTTGAATTATTTAGATTGGCCGTGCCCATGGAATAAATTCGATTAACTTGAATATCTAACAATTCAGATTCGTGTCTTTCGGGATAATTATGCCGGTAAAAGTTCTTTTCATGAATTATTTCCTGAGTGCGATCTACGAGAGCGCAAACGGGAACCGATCCAATCCAAATGGAGGTGCTTTTATCCTTCGCTATTATATATTGCCTTCCCCAAAAGGAGAGCTTCACCTCAAGTTGCTCGGCAATCGGGAGCAATTCCGCGAATGTTTTAGCATGATTTATCGCATCCTGTAATCGCATACTCATAACAGCCTCATCGGTCCCCGATATAATATTCTACACCCAATTTAAAAAAAGATAATCCGTTTATAGTTCCTGTCGCAAAGGTTCAATTATAAGCGGCATCAAGATCAATAGTCCTACGACCCTCTGATCTTTTAGCCTGCTTTATAGTGACCTATAAGGAGTGTTAACGTGATTAACGCAAATCTAACGCAATCGACACTCCAAAGCGATCTTCAAAAAAAATATTGAAGGTCTGTTTTGGGTGATCTAAGGAAATTGCAAACTCAGCTGAATTTGCGATACGCTCCGGCAAGAGGCGTAGTTTTGACCTGCCTTTTTTCCTATTTTTCTGTAGGGATGGCCAGAACTGGAATCGAACCAGCGACACAAGGATTTTCAGACCTGCAAAGCCGCTTCAAACCAGTTCTTTAGATGACCTTAAATCACCTTTGCTTGCCAAAGTGTATAGGGAAAATCTGATTTATTCCAGGAAATAGTGGTAACTGAGGTCAATCCACTTCAAAGGCCGGACATTGGCTACTCCGGCAATAGTCCGGCATTTTTCGTTATCCATTTCTCTAGGAGGAAGGCCCGGAAAGCAGGGCTATTAAGGGCTCGATGACAATTTTTGGGGCAAAGAGATGATCATGAGCTTTCTTTGCCCCAAACCCATCCAGGCATATTTTCAAGAAAAGTTATTCTTTCTGATGAGAGTTTCCCATTTTTAAAGCTGTATCTGTCCAGAAACCCAAGTACCCACATTTGGCCCTCATACAAAACTACAAACGCGCGCTCTGCCCTCGTTGAGGCCGATAATTGGCATAGTTGGCATTTTGACTCTGCACTTCCTTCAATACTGACTGCACATTCAGATGATTATCATATTCTGCAATCGTCTTGCCCCAGCCTTGACATGCCGCCTCAAAATGATCTGCCTGCAACATACAAATCAATGCTTTACGCTCAACTCTAAAGACATATCCTCCCTCAATTACTTTCCAACGCAAGAACTTGCTGATATCCATTTTTTTGCCAAGGTGCATTCCTTCTTGCTCCAGCAATTGTGTAATTCTGATCAAATTGTCTTTCACATAGATTTTCGGCCAAAGACACCAAAGCACCTCTTCCCCAAAATCAAAAAACACGGGAACACGACTGTCGTTCCAATCCCTTAACAAAGCACTCTCAGAAAAATGATTTCGTACTCCTTCAAGCCCCATTTGGCTACCCCTCGGCTCCGACCACCTCGCTTCCATAAATTTATTTTTATCTCTCGATAATCTTGTGCCATCGCAATCCAAACCATCTTTTTGTAAAAATTTTCTCGGGATTGGCGTTCTTCGATTTCGATAGGAGAATGCTGAAACTCAATCGCATAGCCTTGATCAGTCTTCACATCAGCTCTGTGTTTCTGACCATTTTCCGCAACATGAATAACCTCCTGCCACTCTTTAGGAAAGTGATCTTTCCATGCGCGGTGCCATTCGGTTTCAGATTCCTTACCCGAATTACACATTTGTTTGCTCTTGTGAGCCCAATACGGCTTTCTCACCCTCCCACATTTCGGTATAACTGGACTATCGCAGCATGGGCATGTGCCAGGAAGTCGTGGTTGAGCCTCTTGGAATTCGTGATTTACTAATGCATATTTCATACTTACTATATTTCCTTCCGAATCTTCGTCAAAAACTCATTTTCCCTGTCATTACGCAGCTGAAACCCGATTCAAAGAGTCGTAAATAAACGTTTTTTCAGTCTGATTTGGGAAAACGACTCGAATCAATTTATGAGAAGAGTTGTATTCATATCGGGTAATTCCATTTTCAGCGTCCCTCACTTCAACGAGATCGCCTATTTCATCATACTTGAAAAAGGTAGCGCGACCGTTCGGATCGGTGATTTTGGAAATGCGCCCGCCTTTATCATAAGAATAACAGACCTTACCAGAAAGGAGCGATGCCACTAGCACACGATCCCTATCATCATACGAATATGTGACCAGTTCGTTTTGGGAATCACTGATTGTAACCAACCTGCCTCGATCATCATAGATTCTAGACAAAGCGTACCCAGATTGATCGACGGAAGATTTGAGCTGCCCTCTAGAATCGTAGGAAAATTCTCGAATTAGACGCCCAGCCTTTGACACTGATTTAAGGAACCCGGCCGCAGGGTCATACGTAAATTCGGAAATGAACATTAGCGGGCATGTAAATTCCCATTTATCGGGGTCGTCAATGACCAGAGAAGCTCCTTCCGCAACCTTGGTTATGTGTCCTTGGGCATCGTATTGATAAACAATTCCCTTGCCAAGAGCGTCGAGAACGGCTCCAAGCCGACCATTGGAACAATACCAAAACCGTTTCTGATTCCCCTCCGGATTTGTCACTTTGATGAGCCGACCTTTTTGGTCGTATTCATTGACGTACTCATTGCCAGAGCTGTCATTAAATGAAGAAACTTTGCCGCTGAGAGGATCGTATGAAAGCTTTATCCTGCGGTTGAGCGAATCTGTACATTCGGTAAGCCTGTAAGACGAGTCGAATTGATTACTGGTCGTTAGCGTCCCGGCCGTGACCTCCATCGTCCGATTCTTAAGACTATAAGAGTTTTCCGAGGAGATCCCATTCTCCTCCAGACTAATCGCCCTATGGTAAAGATCATAGGAAGCATCAAAAATAGCAACCTCTTCGCCGTTCAAAATTTGGGTCAAATTTTTATCGGAATCGTAAGAGAACGAAGCGACTGTTCCTTGTTGATCATGAACCCTCGCTAACTGCCCATTTTCTGCGTATGAATACTCGATTACTTTCTTCCCTGGCCCGATGGCTTTGACAAGTCGGTCGCCTTTGTATTCAAATTGGATCTCAAGACCGCAAGAATGAGAAATAGAGGAAAGCTGATCACTTTCATATCTGTAATCGATTTTGGCAAACTTGCCGTCGGACTCGCTTAAAACATCCCCCCGCTTATTGAAACTCAAAAGAATTTTCCCATCTTTGATCATGATGAAAGACCCATCTTCTAGTTCCTTCAAGAGGACGTCCTTGTTATCAGCCTGATAAATAGGACGCATTTCCGTATCTGCCCCGATGGGCTTGTATCTAAATTGATGCCCCTGCTCCAACACATAGATCTCAGGGTAAAGATTTAAAACATGACGAGCTTCTGTGTAGAAATAATTGGCTTTTGCGAAAGGAAAACTGAGATGGTGATTGGCAATCGACCACCCAATCCCCATACCCGAATCGTCGTCCGAAAACGAATTGTACGTGCGGACTAATGAAAATGGCAGTTCCCCCGGGACTTGGAAATGCATATCAAGAAACCGCTTCTTGACATTTCCTACTTTTCTTGTCTTATAGAGAGGTTGAGCCACAGCAGTTAGAATCCTGCCAGAACCTCGATCAGCAAAATCCCAAATAAGACTGTCATCGCTTGGTTTTTGAAGAGTCGCCATTTCCTTAAGAGATTCAGCTGTTTCGCTTTTGATCCTATGGAAATTATTTTCATCGAAATGGAAGGTGACTCCTCCGACTGAAATAAAAATTTTCCCTCCGAAAATGCCATAACCACATGTAGCTGGAGTCTGACAAGGCGTTGCAAAACTCACAGGCTCATAATTTTCAAAAATCGAAAGATCGAAAGGAATATTGTTTTGCTTGATCCATTTTACTACAGCACTTACTTTCCCGAGATGTTTCAGGTCTTGAAGAACAGGATAATGTTCAGAAAATTCATCAAAATGAGAAGTAAAATGACGGGCAAAGCTGTCAGCAATGGGATCGTTAACTAAGCGGCCCTGAAATTTATTTTCTGTCATCACCTCTATTTCAGCTTTTGAGAAGGCCATTGCAGTTCCATCTGGCGATTCTACGAGCGAAATATCTTTTGGCACAAACCACATTCGGGTCATAATCCCAGGCTCATGATACTTCTTTGCATGAGAATATAAAAATGGAAGGCTTTGGTATCCAGAAATTGGGACTAAGAGCGGCGATTTAGAAATATTGTCCATACCTAACGTTAAACACTTCAGAAGTCGATCCGCTTCAAACAACGTTTGACCAAAACGGGTGTTAGCCGTACGTCCAAGATATCGAACGGGCATCGGAGAGAGACGGTCATATTTTTCCTTTTTCACCTTCTTCGTATTTTCCTCGTTCCAATCAATCGATATCCCTGGATCTTCTGGAGCGTGGCCCCCGAGCCCATAAATAGCCCGAACTGCTACCGCAAGGTCATCGAAATCCATAGGAGGCAATGCCTTGTTGGATTCCCCAAGCAAAATAATCTGTCCCGCATCAGGGTCGTAGACAGCACCCATGATGTCCGTAATCGAACCCATAAATTGAGCAGCTTTATTGAGAGACACTCCTCCGAGGTCAGCCTCCTGAGTGGATAGTGGCGTGCCGCTTACTCTAGGATCTTGGATGAGAGGAACTTGAACTGGACCTGGGAGCGATTGATGATCAGGATCCCATACAAAGTTTTTTGCTTGCTGTACCGCGTCCCTATAATCGCTACGTCCATTAAGACTCTCGATCCAATGCACGGCTTTGGCAGGCCAAGAGATGCCTAATACGCTAAAACTCGGATGAGGGACTCCAAGAACCTTTAATCCACGTTCAATTCCATCAATACAATTCCCAGTAACTCCCCAATATCGGCCTCGACAGGCATCGCAAAGTATTTGATCGATTTGAGCATCGGTTGCCGGCCATGTATAACTGACAGAGCCAGGCAAAATTGGATCATTATGATGAGGGCCATCCGGATATCGCCCAATATCATCGGGAGGGCCCGCTCCATCTCTTTCAAAAATCCAAAAACCATGTCCAAACATGGATTTACCATCCGGACCAACCGCACCAGGAGGATACACAACAGCGGTAGCTGATTTTAACCCCAATGGATCGTTAAAATTGATCGGATTGTTATTAGCATAGACGTAAGGATTCAGCGCCTGCGGGTCCATGATACTTCCGAAAATAGGATCTGGAGAGATAAATCGCCCTATTTCCGGATCGTAATAACGATTTCTGAGATAAATCAGTCCTGTTTCTGCTTCATAATCTTCGCCAGCAAATAGAAATCGGCCGGGACTGGAAGAAGAGTCCGCCCGAGGGCAGCCAAAGGAATCATATTTGTAAGAGGCTTTGACTGCTTGGCTTTTATCTTGTAAAGCAGCAACGTTTCCATCCAAGTTGTCCGCGAGGTAATAACTAAGATCGCCCTCGAGAGCACCAGATATTCTTCCCAATCCATAGACATATTCCGCCTGAACCCTTTTCTCCTCGTCGACCTCAAGAAGCACTTGGGTACTCGATGTCAAAATATGGTTAATATAGAACGTCGTCTTCCCATTTAGGGTTTTTGAAATCCGCCTACCCACGGCATCGTAAGCATACTGTACGACATTTTTCCCATCTCTGTACTCGATTAGATTTTCTTTCGAATCGTAAATATAAATCGATGTTTTGTTTGGGGATGTTTTTCTAATTAAATTTCCATTTTCATCATACTCAAATTTGATACCGCCAGCCTGGATCAATCGATTATTGCGGTCATATTCGTATAAGACAGTGCCACCCGCGGTCTCTCTACTCAATCGATTCCCGAAAGCATCATAAGAAAATTTCTCAAAGCCATCCCCAGATTCTACAGCAAGAAGACGATCCAGATTATCGTAAGAATAGACGGTGGCTTTTTTCTGTGAAGCCTCTTCACTTATTGCCTTTGTTATATTTCCCTTTGGATCATATTCATAATAAAATGCTTGTATCAACTTCCCATTTGATTTTTTATGGGCAATAGAAGCAACCCTTCTTGAAGAATCGTAAGTAAAATCAGTTGTTGAGCCAGTGGGCAGAATAATCCGCGAGAGCGTGTTTGATGCAGAATGGTAGGAATACCGGACTATTCCTTGAGGACTGATCACAACGCTCAACCGGCCAGAAGAATCATAGACGTACTGTACGATTGATCTATTGGGATAAAGAATCGCACTTAGCTGACCCTGAGGATTGTACGAATAACCAACAGAACCCAAAGATGGGTGCGTGACACCGACTACCCTGTTCAACGCATCATACGAATATTTTATTGTCCCCTGCCCATCTAATACCTCGACGCAGTTGCCATTCGCATCATATTTAAAATGAACGGAAGACTCTCCTGTCGCCGAGATTTTGACAGGACGATTGCACGAGTCATATTCCAAAGCCAGATAATCGCCATTTTGGAACTGTTTTTTCCTCAAATTTGAGAAAGCATCGTAGACGAATTCGCTATCGCCAAACAGAATTAAAGGAATAGATAAAACAATTAGAGCTATAAATTTCACAGGAGTCACTCAATAAATTAAAAAAAATCATTAAAACGCGACATCACCCACGCGTTCAATTTGCGCATCCGAACGAAGATAATATTCGCATCGAAAATTTGGTCTAAAATATCGGCTCTTGGGACGGCCTCCAGAGCGCTCTGCGACCCACATATTAAAAACATCGATATCTACGTGAATTGGCTTATCGCTTTGGGAAAAATTTTGAATCCCCAAAGGGATCATATATTCTTGTAAAGACATCCCATCTTTCGAGTTTTTAGGGGCTACTTCAGAAACTTGAATCTCACGCCAATCTTCGCTTCCCTCTACATGCAGACGCAAGACTCCGCCCGTATAGATTTCGCCTTCATTCCGGATTTGCAAGACAAGATTTACGTGCTTCATGTAAGTCTCTTTTCCAGTCAAACCCATTGGCGTTTCATTAGGATGGGTCCTCATGTAGTCAGTCTGCTCATCTGTAAGCAATACAGGCCGGTATACAAAATGCATGTGTAAACTCGGATGCATCAACCGATATCCAAAAAATCCAATCACCGGGAGCGCCAGCAAAACACCTATCCAGACGATTTTTTTCATGAGTAGTCCCTGTTCAATATTTTGCAGAAATAAAACAAAATCCTATGGCCACGCTGACTAAATTAGCGAGCCATATTGCAAGCCAAGTTTTTTTGCGGGAAGGCTGCTTCAACTGTCTTTTCGAAAAATATCCATCATCAAAGAACCCCCTAAAGACCAAATATTCGAGAGAAGCTGTAGCTAGAACTATCCCGTGGTAAGTAAATATCCAGCCAGAAGGACTAAAAGTCCCTCCCCCTATGCTCAGAATGTAAGAGAACAGATCATGAGGAATAATGAAAATCAACCCCGCCAACGGATTCAGGATATACCCTATTCCACAGGAAACAGCATTGATTGTAATCGTCATCCATAAACTTTTTCCCCATCCTGCACCCGACAACCACCTCAAAAATGGCCACTCAGCAATAATTCCCAGGACAACCGCCCATAAAGCTATCAGGCCTGATTCTGCCACTAGACCCGGCCACATTACATTTCCCAAAATAGCGCAGACGGTCATGGCAATTCGTCCTCCTCAATGCGGATAAAATCTTCTATCGGGTAAACAACAACCGGCGCTGTAACGGGAGCGGGAACGGTATCCCCTCTTAGAATGACATATTCAGTTTCTTCGATTGGAATCGATGACATCTCTTCACTTTTGATCTCATCGTCCGCACTTAAAATAGATGAAAAAAGCATCATGATCAGAAGACGTTGCATACCTTGTCCTTATAAAAGGGCGATTGTCTCACAAGTCATTGCAGAACGCAATTGCAACTCTTTATTTAGATTCACTGTCAGGCGCTAGCGTCAGTCGCAAGGCATTCGTGATGACCGAGACAGAACTCAGGCTCATAGCAGCTCTAGCAATGATCGGGTAATATTCGGACGCCTTCTTAGGAAAAATCTTGTCTTATTCGAGAACGTAAAGCCTCACAAAGTTTGCGAAACTCAGCTCTTTTGCTCTCATTTTCTAATAAAGCTTTACACGCCTGATCAGCACCCCACAAAGGCCTTCCGTCTACAGTTTCACCCGCAAATTTGTAATTACCGATCATTCTCATAGCTGTCATCTGAATCCGCATCAGATCTTCTAAATTTTCAGAAAAAAGGGCCATCTCCGATCGCAACTCCAACATTGCCACCCTTAATATATCCCCCATTAGTTTTTGTCTCTCATTAATGAGGACAGAATTCCCAGCAAAACTTCGATCTAATTCCATTAAAAATTCATCTTCAAAAAGCTGAAGTCTTTTTATGATTTTTGAAGCTGTAGGGTCCCTAGATAATGCTTTTATTGGAGTTGCAAAAAATTCTTCTAGGACCTCCGGCAAGCTTCGCACATCCCCTTCCAAAACAGAACCCTCAATTATTCGAAAATTTACATTCTTTTTTATTGCATCTTCTCCAAATTGATCCCTGGCGTTTTTACTAACGCTTGCAGAAGTGATAATCCAGAATTCTCCCGAAAAATTGGGCGATTCTACTAAAATTTTATCCAAGGCTTCTACCAAATCTCCTTTTGAGATCTTTTCATACCTTTTTACCTGAATTATTATCAGAATCTCTTTCCCATCCTTTTGTAAATACCCCCTAATATCGCCTCCTCCATCTGCCCCGGACCGACCTGGATGTTCGATGTTTTTAAGATCGTATTTGAGAGCACACACTCTTAAACAAAGATCTTCGAAACGACGAGGATCCAGTTGTAAAAAGGGAAGTGTATATTGGCTGGAGACAATAAGAGGTTTGGAGGACTCTTTATTCATAAAATCTATGCACCTTTTTGTTTAAAGGAGAGCGCTCAAAAGTCATATCTAGCCTTTCTCCAATTCATGGATTGATTTTTATACAGGGGCTGTGCCAAATTTATCAACAAAAAACAGCTCTAGCACCCAGGATTCAGGAATGGTCGCGAAAAAAAATCTGGTTGGGATGAAATTCGGCTCCCTTACAGTCATAAAAGAGGTGGGGAGCAACAAAGATGGCCGCGCTCTTTGGCTTTGCCGTTGCAACTGTGGAGAAGAAAGAATAGCTCCTGGGAAAGATCTCGGGAAAAAAGTGACTCGGTGTCCAAAAAAATGCATTTTGACAGAGGATCTAACAGGCAAACGATTTGGAAACCTGTTGGTAATAAAGCAGGAAGGCTCGGATAAGCACGGGTTTCGCCAATTTAGGTGCCGATGCATGACCCCATTAAAGGACCTCCAGGATGATCGATTAGAAAATCAAGCACTGGTTCTAGAGGGGCATTGCGGGACCGAGATTTTAATTAATGCAGTAGGACTAAAGCAAAGTTTCAAGAATTCAAAAAAAAGGAAAATTCCTAAGAGTTGTTTTGAGTGTTCTCGGATTCTTTGGGGCAGTCTCAAGCGAAAATCTAATCCAAAGGAGGATCTGACAGGCCAAACATTTGGCAAGTTAACCGCCATTCGCAGCCTCTTCAAAATCAGTAATCAAGGAGCCTATAAACGCCCCATGTATGAGTGTGTTTGCTCTTGTGGATCTGGACTGGTGAGTTACGTTAGACGAGAAGCTCTGATCGGTAAATCCGTGCGTCCTATCCGAAGTTGTGGCTGTTTGCAAATAGAAGCTGCGAAACAGAACAAAACAAACATGACTCATGGATTAAGTAAACATCCTCTTTATAAAGTACGCTCTAACATGATCAAACGCTGCTATCAAAGCAGAAATTCCGCCTACTCTCGCTATGGAGCTCGAGGTATTGAAATATGCGATGCATGGCTTGAAGATTTTAGGACTTTTTATTCATGGGCAATGGAACAAGGGTGGACTCGCGAAATAACTATAGATCGCATTAACAATGATGGCCCCTATTCACCTGAAAACTGCCAGCTGCTTTCCAGAGCCAAAAATGCACTCAAAATGCAAAGCGAACATGGTCATGGCTTTTTTATAGCAGGACAACAAGTGAATATCAATGAGCTGTCTAAAAATTCACAGGTCTCTGCAGCTCTTTGTAAAAAACTTCTATCAAATGGCTATTCCCAAGCGGATGTTTTTGCATGCGGCAAGCTTGAGCTTCACCAAAAGAATGCCTTAAGCCGCTCTATACATAAGGGGAATCCAATTACTCTCGAGATGGCTGCGAAAACAAAACGAATAGCACAAATAAAAACACCCCAATCATCAGAAATAGGGAGCTACCGAGCAATGATGGCTCGCTGCTATAACCCCAAGGATCACTCCTACCATAATTACGGAACTAAGGGGATTGAAGTATGTCCCGAATGGAAGAACAATCCGGCTCAATTTTTATCAGATATGGGACCTAAGCCAGAACCAAAAGCAAAGCATGCGCTTGATAGGATAGATCCGACTAAGGGCTATTTTCCTGCCAATTGTCGATGGCTAAGTGTTTCTGAAAACAGTCGACGAATAACGAAACATCTAAAAAAAGAATTAACATTTGCTCTAAAAAGTTAGATAGGTGGCATTAAATCCCTAAGCTGACACCCTAGAGCCTTTGCTAACTTGGCTATATTTTCTATTGAAATATTTCTTTCCCCGCGTTCGACTGAGCTGACATATGTGAAATGGAGATCGGCGAGACCTGCTAGGTCTTCTTGAGATAGTTTCTTATCCAGCCTTATTGTCCTAACTATCTGCCCAAAGGCCACCTGTAGCCCAGTTTTCCTCTCTTTAGGCTTTATAACTTTTCGCTTCGCCATTATCTTCCTCAAATAAGGAAAGGCTATGCGTCTAAAGCTCCCTTATCTAGAGACTTAAAATCTAAAGACTTTAAATCTAGTAAAATGATATTATCTTCCACCGGATAACGTTAATTATGTTTAATGATGGTAATTTTTTAATTTTAAATTATTTATATATAGAACTGAATAAAACAAACAACAAAATTTAAATTACAAGGTTTTGTAATGCGTATTCAAAGAGGGTTACATAGGGTAGCGATTTTATTTATTGGAGTCCTATCCCTTTTTTTTCTTATTAGCGAAACTTGCTTATCTTGGTCAAAATATCAACGTGGTCTTGAGCAAATAAATTTGACTTCGGAATGGACTCAATATCGACGCGATCTAAAAGAGACAAATACCTCTGAGGAATCCACCCCTTCTGTAGGTTGGTCTTTTAATTGTTTTAAATACCAAGAGGCCATTGATGCAGGCTATTCAGATGCAGAGATCGTTGCACATCTTCAAAAAAAATTCACCGATTTTGATTTGCAAATACACAAGAAAGCAGCGTCTTCAGAAAGAACGAAAACACTATGCTGGGACTTGTTTGGAAATCTATCTTATTCTGTCTTAATAGCAACGTGCCTATATCTTCTTGTTTTCATCCTATCTTTTTGCAGTCGTTGGATCTACAAAGGCTTTAAACAGGACTCTAGGTCGATTGATAATAGCGCTAAGATCAAGCCTTCTAGCGAGTAGGCTAGCGTGCTTTCAAAATCTCTTTGTGTGCAGTTTTCATTTCCTTTAACACAGTGAGTTCTTTTTTTCTCCTCGCTATTGCTCGCAATGTTGTCCCTCCGTGCGTTTCTCGCCTATAAAAGACTCCACCGTGCATTCTGCATCGCCCATTCTTCATGCCAGGCTGTTCGCATGGAGCGCCACCCTTACTCCTGCATCGAGCCCCGCAAGTTTTTACTCCTCGGACGGGCATCTGCAATCCTCAGCTTTTGAGATAGGTTGTTGCAATGTCATCGGCATAGGTGACGTGACTATCTGAGCAGGCACACTCCTCTGGTCATTGTAGTTATAGTTTACCGTGATATGTTGAGTTCCACCACTTCTTTGCCTCTGTAACTGCTGCATGGCTTCACAGGAGAACCGAAACAATTTCAATCCAAGCTTTTGGTCGCCTTGATAACTTTGAGACAACTTCCTCATCCCCAACATATAGCTGACTACAATCTGAGCCGCATATAGCGTTTCCAGCGTGTCTTTTGGGCTTATTCCCTTCATCAGAGAGAGAATACCTTCTAATTCGTCTTTTGATATGACCCTCTTCTTCTTGAGAATATCGAACTCATTTTCAGGTTCGGCCTCTCTTCCGTAAATCGCGTATGCTGCTGCTTCTAACAGCATTTTGGCTTCCTTTTCCGAATCGACGTGGAAGGCTTGCATAAGTGGGGCAAGAGATGGAGGAACCTCGATCTCTTTTATAGGGGGAGGTGGTGTTTTTTCATATCTAGCCATGCCTTCTCCATAAATCAGTACCAATTTCGTTCATATATGCTCGAGATATTTGAGCTTCCTCTTGATATTTTTTCCTGCGGGACTGTGCCGAAAAACTGACCCCTCATCACTGTTCCTCTTGTTGGTCGCCATACCGTTCCTTGTTTTTGTAGTAATCATCTAAAGACTCTTTGCTACACAGCCCGAATGCATATGCGCACTCTACTAAAGCATCCACATCTCCTTTCATTGCCCTCTCGAACCGCTCCACTTTGAAGCGCAGAGACTTCGACAAGTTTTCTTGTCTTGACATCTCATTTTTTACTGCTTTCCGCTTCCTACTCATTTCACCCACCTCTTTGTAGCTAATGTATACACTTGCAGACAGAGGAATAGAGATCGTCTACAGAATCGCTATTTCTCCTGTGAAAATATAAGTTTAAAAGATTGGTTTGTAGACGTTGTTGACGCTGTCCTTTAGTAGGATTCTTGTCTTTTCTCAAAAAACAAAGACCATTTCCTAAGCAACATCTACAACGTCTACAAATCCATTGACTGTTTACATTCTTCTCTATGAAAAACCGCGCCCACTCTGCTTGTAGACGCTCTTTCATAGCCTGTCTACAGGTGCATACATTATCTATAAAGCATCTACAAATGCCAAAAATCCACCATTTGAGAACTCTACAAGCAGACCGAAGACTCCCGGCAAAATAAGGACCCTCCTCATTCGAATCATTCGCCAGCATCGTCTTCTCTCTCTTCTGCAAGCACAAAGGATCTTTTCAGCCAATCCAGGCCATTTTCCAGAATGAACGGGTGGAGTTCGATCTCGTCGGCATAACTAATTCTAGCGCAATAATGTTGTTCCGTTTTTTTTAACACTGACGATGCCTCCTCTGCATTCATTTTAGGCCTAAATCGTTGCTGGATATCTCGGCTTTTTGTTACCTTTCCTTCTATGAAGCGGTCATATAACCAGAATACAAGCTTCTCTTCAACCGAGACTTCATGTTTTGACGATTTAACGGAATGCAATGCTCTAAGAGTTTCATGCAAAAAATAACCCCCTAATACTACCGCTTGATTCCATGTCTCTAAAGTTACATACGACTGCTCTTGTAACAGAAAATGAGGAGTTCCAAAAATGTGCAATGAAAGAGCAAGCTTGCAGACTTGAGAAACGTATTTACTTCCGAGTCCCTGACTCACCACATCTTCAGAGAATTTCCTACCTGGGCGGAGATTAATTTCAGTTTTGTTGAATAGCGAATCCCTGGCGTTTGCCGCTTCAGGAGAAAGTATCGTTTTATGTGTGAATCTCTTATCCCTGTTTTCGTCTTTATATTTGAGAATCAAGCGGATCTTGTCGTGAAATGGCTCGACTTCAACTTCCTTCAGGCCTCGGTGTTCCGTTGGGGATATAGTTCTATATCCTATTTCTGATGCAGGGAAAAGAACAAAAAGACGCGCTATGAATCCTGACTCTCGTAATTTCTTCGACTCTGCCATTTCAGCCCATTTGTCTGGCTGGATCATCACACCAAAATTTAAACACGGATCATCAATTGTCATGTCTATCTTTTCTCCGTTAGTTCCAATTCTATCTCTTGTAATTTTGTCTCCTGATATCCCAGATAAATAGATAGATTCATTGGTTTCTCCACTGCCATTAGTTTTCCCCAGGATATTATTGACAATACTTCTTCCTTCTCCCGACATGACCGCAAACTCTCCATTTCTTTCCTCCATGAGTTCGAACAATCTCGGTTCTGTTACATCTGAAGTCCAGATCCTGGGTTTCGGTGGGATTTTTTCTTTTTTAAGGATTAATTTCTGAACCTCACGAGTGTATTCTTCACTTGAAATATTATTTTTACCTCTACCCTTTTTTAGGTGTCTTATTTCATCTTCGATTGCAAAATTTTTTGCTTGAATAGATTTAATTCTTGATTCCCACTCCACTTTTTTATCTCTTTCGTACTCATCGAGACTTTTGCTCATGTCTTTAAATGCCTGGCTTTTTCTAGTTCCCTGCTGCAGAACATTGACGTATCCTTGACGTGGATAATGTTCCAATCCAGGCAATTCCTCAATAATGGCACTCTTCCCTATCGCTGCATTCAAAACAGTCATGCCGCTTGAGATAAGAATTTCCTGTGGGCATTTGATAAATCGACATTCTTCTTTAATTGCCCTCGTGAATTCTTCAGGGAGAACGGAGAGGTCGAATTGAAAAGGCACTTCTTTAAATGGAATTGGCTTTTTTTTGTACCATTCCTCCAATAATTGCTCACGAATATGCTCTACACCAAAATACACATGCAAATCGTTCCAATCCGTAGGGCGTTTCCTCTCTCCGCTTGGATTAGGCGGCAGCCTAAAATCTTCGGGAAAAACAGGGAATAACACCTTGCACCTGTATTTTTTAGCAACAGCTTCCGCCTTGGTACGCCCTGGATTTCCTTCCGTTTCGACATCATCATCGCCTAGGATTACTATTGAATTCTTAGAGTATTTCTTTCGAAGGGTTGTGATAACAGGATCTAAATTGCCGCAATCAAAGCCGACGACTGTTGGGATTCTTTTTGCTTCATAAACGCTGGCAGCAGTTGCGTACCCTTCAGCAATATAAATGCAGCTATTGTGAGTAACATCACCAATGATGTGAAAGTTGCCCTTTTTTGGGCCATAAATGCGCTTTTTCCCATCGGCCCGAATATGTTGAACAGCTTGGATTTCTCCATCTATGTTTCTGAGAGGGATTAAGATAGTCGAGTAATGGTTCCATTGAGGGAACTCTTTGGTGCCGTCATTGAATGAGGTATGAGAGAAGCGGATTCCGTAGCGTCCTATTTTTTTTAGAGACAGGTATCCCAAGTGACCCATTTGATCTAAAGGTTCCTCAGAAGAATTCTTCCAAATATCTTGCGATTTTTGAATACGCTCACGCTCTGCTTTAGCTGTTTGCTCCTTGTTTTTTTCTTTCCATGCAGTAAATCCTCGTTCATGTTCCTTGCGTTCTTCAAGAGAGAGGTCAATATCATTGTCCCAGCTTTTAAAAGTGCCAAATTGTTGGAATCCCCCTGCAAATGTACCAAAAGAACACATCAACCACGAGTTGCCTCTGACTGAAACGCCGGCATGTGCAATGTACCACTCATCTTCATCTTTACCTCCATCGATGGATAATCTCTGCCAGGAGTTGTCAGCCACTATTTTTTCCACGGGGAAAGAGTGCTTTAACATGAAATCAATACATGCTTGCTCAAGATCGAATTGCTTTTTTGTGTAAAAATTGCCAGGCAAATCGTATGATGGTGTTTCTTTTTCTAGCTTTTCTTTGAAGAGAGGAGCCGACCCCAAATCGGCTCCACTCCAATTTTCTTGTTCAGCCATTTCTATCCTCACCTTCTCTTACTTCATTTTCGCTACAGTTAGATAGAAAAAGCAGAAAGGCTTCCTCATCTAGAATAATCCGTCTACCGAGCTTTTTTACTACTTTGCTCCTAAAGCCTCCGATGTCTTTAAAAAGAAGATTTTTAAGCATGTTCCTTGTAAGAAATGAGTATTTCTCAATGGCTTGCTCTTTGGTAAGATAACTTTTCAAAATTGCCTCCACATCTTGTTCTTGTTTGGTATTTTTAAAAGCTCTCTTGCCGGAGATTTCCTTAAAAAACCAAAACAAGAACCAAGTTGTCAGAGATGGAATTAGATAAAATTGCCTAATACAGGGGTCGATTTTGAAGCTCAGAATTCAGCACTTTTGGAAAAAGCCTCTAAAATCCAATCATGGATCAAAAACTCGCAGATCGGAGAGAAGATGTCTCTGAGAGGAGCTTTATGAAGGGTTATCAATTCCGAATTTTTAATTTCTTGAAGGGAGCACCCGAGTGCGCGTAAAGAAACGGTAGTCCAAGTGACTACCCATCGCAGTTTGTGGAAATTAATGCCTGCGTCACGCTTAAGAAATACTCGAGGAATGAGAACTGGGCCATCAATAAAAATCTTCTTTTCTTCTGGTGGACGTCCAGCCTTCTTTGGTAATGCAAAAATTTCTGCTAAGTGACCCCGAGCTACACGTGGAGTAAAAAGTGGCTCTGTGTACATTGGATAGCGCGGCCCTGCAAACAAAGGGTACAGAGGATTGCTTTCCTCCAAAAGCTCTTCTGCTACTTCTTCTAACGGCCCAGTTCTATTCTTCTTGAAAAGCCAAAAAGCAGCTCCCGCTGACTGCAATTTGACTATATTTTCTTGCCGCTTGGATAGACCAGAGAAGTTTCTTTTTATTCCAAGGCTGCCGAATAGATGTTCTTCATGTTCGGCTGACAACAAGCCTTTCGTTTCCAACACTTCCTTCAAAAACAGATATAAATCGACTTGCTCCAAGATGTGTTCATTTTCTGCAATATGCTTTTTATAAAGGATATAAGTCTTCAAAAGCGACTTATGGCTTTTATCTCGCTTTAAAGTTTTTGTTGATCCTACTTCGTAACTAAGCCCAAAAAATTGTGTTCTCAAACTTTTCAATACGCAAAGAACTCGGTTCAAATAGCCCTCTGCATATAGATCTCTGACTTTCTTATCCATGTTCGACATCCTTGAAAATCTGTTCTGACATTTTAGAAACTGCATCGATAGACCTTGACTCAACCAAATGAGCATACTTTTTTGTAATAGATACGCATCGGTGGCCAAGTAAAATTCCGATCTCTCCAAGAGAAAGCCCTTGGGCTAACATTTCTGTGGCGTATGAATGACGGCAGTCATGCCCCCGAAACCCTCTAAGCTCTGCTCGCTTAATCGCGGTTCTAAAGGCCCTTCGAAGTTCTAGAGGCTTACTTCTATTCTCACTTGGGAAAACATAGCCTATAGAAACGCTTTTTGATGCGAGATCTCGAAGTAGATCTAATACCAACCCTCGAACTGGAACCGATCGCATGTCCAAATTCTTGGATTTGGTAATAGTGATTTTTCCTTGGTGAAGATCAACATCGGGCCACTTCAAACATCTGATTTCGTTGTAGCGACATCCAGTGCTGAGAAGAAGGACAACAAAAGTAAAAAGATAGGGATTATCACTTTGCTTACAAGCTTCAAGAAATCGATGCCGTTCCTCTGAGCTAAGAAATCTCGTTCTTTCACGCGGCTCCCGTTCACGGGGAATCTTTCTAACGGGGTTTTCTGATACCCATTCCCACTGCTTCAAGCAGACGCTCATTATATGACTCAATGTCGCTAAAAAACGATTACAGGTACTTTTGCTACGGACAATCCCTTTTTTAGTTTTTTCTGAGAGAAGCTTTTGCTTTTTCTCACTTATGATAGAAGGTCTGACATCTTGAAGGTAAAGCGCGCCGAGTTCTCTTTTCCACCAAAGTAGGTGCCCTCGTTTAACGACCGATATCGGTTGCTCCTTGAGATATCGTTCAACCGCCTCCTCAAAAGTGTGGCGTTTGGCTTCCGAATAGAGTTGTTGTCGCCCACAGCGAATATCTGCTTCAACCTTTTGAACCCAGGCTTTCGCATCTGTGATCCGATCGAACATAGCAGTTAGTGTAGGATGACCTTTGAGACGAACTTCAGCTTGGTAGCGATCTTTCTGACCTATAATTTTCCTTGGACGGATATAACCCATTTTGACTCCCTAACAAGCAGCTAAAAGATTTAAAGTCCTGTAACAGACAAATCTTAGCGCTTGATTTTCAGTTAGTTAAAAAGGAGTGTAAACAGTGATGCCGCAAATTTGACGGAATCGACACTCCAAAACGGATTTCAAATAGCTATTTGAAAACCCTGCTTTGGGTGATCTAAGGAAATTGGCTACTCCGGCAATAGTCCGGCTTTCTCCGGCAAGAGAAATGTGGCCAGAACTGGAATCGAACCAGCNNGACACAAGGATTTTCAGTCCTCTGCTCTACCGACTGAGCTATCTGGCCTTAAAGAGGCAATAATCAGAGTAGCATAGCGGGAATAAAGGTTTTCTTGCAAGAACTGCCTCTGTAACGCGGGTAGAGGCAGGAAATAAGAGTTTGGTTTTTAGTAGGTTGCGGTTTTGCAGATCCAATTACTTAATCAGATCCTGTTTTTTCGTAGTGCATCTCTGGGCGAGCTTCTGCCTCAAGGATAATCATATCTTTGACGATATTGACCGCTTCTCCCATGGGGAGATCGTCGAGGGTGATGTTGACCGCCTCATCGATTGAGTTGGCGGGGGTCGTCGTTTGGCGGGCCCGGATCTTTTCATGTTTGCGTAAGAAGGTCTGGTAGTTGGGGTCTTGAGAAATCCGCTTGGCGCTATTTTGGCGCAAAGTGGGGAGCATTTTTTTCCAGAAAGGCACCACCCGTTGTAAGTAGGGCATGTACTTTCTTTGGAATAGATTACGGGTCTTTTCGTCTAAATCGGTGAGCGGATCCAAGAAGGCGGGGTCAACGCGGTCGGCAGAAAGGGGAAATTCAAGGAAGCGCTCCCCTATATTGTAGGGAGAGTACTGGGTCGGCACGACGATGTCGGCTAATACCCCTTCAATTTGCGTGCTTTTGCCAGAGGCGGTGTAATAGCGACCCACCGTAACTTTAAAGAAGAAATCGGCTTTTTCGTCGGTTACTGTTTGATACTGAATAGAACCCTTACCAAACGTTGTCTTGTCTCCAACGACAATCCCCACGCCGTAATCTTGGAGCGCCTGAGCGACGATTTCCGAAGCGGAGGCCGACATTTTAGAGGTGAGGATCACAAGGGGGCCGTTGTAAAAGCTGCGGCCGACGATATTGCGTAAGAAATGGACCTCTCCTTTCGAATATTTGGAGATCACAATCACCCCGTTGGAGACAAAGAGTCCGGCTACTTTCACCGCTTGGCTTAAGAAACCGCCTGAATTGTCTCTGAGGTCGAGAATAAGGCCGTTGAGAGGGGCGATTTTGCGTAGAGAAGAGATCGCCTCTTTAATGTCTTTTTCGCTGCTCATCCCATCAGAGGTTTCATAAAAGGAGAAGAGGGCGATTTTTCCAACAATCCCGTTGTCTAAAGTCTCATATCCTACTTGGAGCCGCTCGTCATTCATGACGATCGGTTTTTTTCGTAAAGGGACGCGGAAATATTGGGCGTTATCCACTTCGAGATCGACCCTTTTAAAGCCTAAGATAAGCTCTCCACGGTCCTTCTTCTTCAATTTCTCTAGGACCTCTTCGAACGAATGCTGCGCGATGCTCTCTCCGTCAATCTCAACCAGAAGGTCGTTCACTTGGATCTGGCCACTCAGCTCGGCGGGGCTCCCTTTAATTAACTCGGCGATCACCACACCGTCAATCCCCTCAGACAATACGACTCCCACCCCTTCAAACTGCTTTTCTAGGCTAGTGCGCATTTCGTGAGCCTCTTCGGCGCTAAAAAAGGCGGTGTGGGTGTCCAGACTCTTAGCAAAGGATTTTAAAATGCGCAGAGCTAAGATGTGATCCGCTTTAACTTTAGGTAAAGAGGAGCCGTCTGCCTGAAGAAATAGGTAGTTGTTTTCGATGCGGCGGATCTTCTTTTCAAATAGGGCATATACTTTGGCTCTACGGTCGGCCGATTCTAGGTGAGTGCGCGACTTATGAAACTGGTAAAAACGGAACATCCGTACCGATTGCCGCTCTTTTAACACCGTTTCATTCGTAGCATAATGGGCTGGAGGAATCGAAGAGGCAAAACTCTGATCGAGATCCTCTTGGATCAGTTTAGTACCCGCCTGCGCTCTTAGTTTTTGAGCTCTGACGACCGACTGCTGAAGGAGCTGATTGAGTTCGACGAAATCGGAGTAGTTTTCGCTCTGAAGCCGGTAGATAATCCCTTCGATTTGCGCGTCGGTTAAATTGAGATAGGGAAGAGCTTCTTGCTCTAGGAGGTAGCACTTTTCTGGGTCGAATTGCTCAATAAATATTTTAATACATCGACGAGCTAAAGCGGGTGAAAACTCTTTATTTTCCACATGAAAATTAAACATGCGGGACATGACCTGAGGAACATCGGCTAAACTGACCTGTTTGGGCGCTGCAATCGCGGTGTTAAGCCAGCAGAAAATCAGGGTAAAAAAAAGAATCGCCGATCGCTTCATGGGATTGCCGCCGTTGCTAAAAAATTGGGAGGAAAGAGGTGTATAAGGACCGAATGAATCATAAAACTTAGCGTCTTAAGCTTCGCCTCAACCTCTATCCTCCCGTACTTGATTGTATATTTTAGCAAATAATAATTACAATTAATTTAATTTTTAATTAATTAAAATCATTTAAGCTATATAACGCCACTAGTTTAGTTATTATAATGCATACTTTAAAAGCAGGAAAGAGGTCTCCCTCTTCTTCTCGAGAGACTCGTTCATTCCCTTTGCCAATAAATCTCATCTCGATGTATAGTTCTATACTATTGCTCTAAACCTATTTATTTTTAGGAGATTGGCACGCATGCCTACTTTCAACCAACTCGTAAAACAAGGGCGTACACCTAAAGCTCGGAGACGCAAGTCCCCAGCTTTACAGCAGTGCCCACAGCGCCGGGGGGTTTGCCTCCAGGTCAAAACAAAAACTCCGAAGAAGCCAAACTCCGCTTTGCGGAAAGTGGCTTGGGTCCGTCTTTCAAACGGCCAGGAGATTATCGCTTACATCCCAGGAGAAGGTCATAACCTGCAGGAACACAGCATCGTACTCGTACGGGGCGGCAGGGTAAAAGACTTACCGGGCGTACGCTATCACATTGTCCGAGGCGCTCTCGACTGCGCAGCGGTCAAAGGCAGAAAGAAATCCCGCTCCAAGTACGGAGCTAAAAGGGCAAAAGCAAAGTAAAATACGCTCCTCCTCGTCATTGCGAGCGCAGCGNNTGTGCCAGGATGCCGCGAAATCGGCCTCCTTGCCCCTGGTTTCGATTGGGATTTCCCAATCAAAACGATGGGCAGGTCCTCTATAGTGGACCGGGTGAAGGAAAAACACTAAGGAAATAGAACCTATGTCTAGAAGACGAAGAGCGGTCAAGCGCCGTATTCCCCCAGACCCCATTTACCAGAGCTATACTCTGGCTAAATTTATCAATAAAGTGATGCAGGACGGTAAAAAATCGGTCGCACGGGCCATTGTATATCGTGCGTNNTCGGCGGTGCCAACTATCAGGTGCCTATCGAAATCCCTTCAGAACGGCGTACTTCGATGGCGATGTGCTGGATCATTCTCCATTCCCGCTCTAAACCGGGCCGGGCGATGGAAGAGGCTCTAGCTTCTGAATTGGCCGACTGCTACCAAAACCAGGGCACGACCATTAAGAAAAAAGACGACACCCACCGCATGGCTGAGGCTAACAAAGCCTTCGCCCATTACAAATGGTAAGGATATAAAGCATGGGTAAACGTCCAGAAACTGACCGACTCGACCGCGTTCGAAATATCGGGATCATGGCTCACATCGACG
>PLXF01000017.1 GCA_003151315.1 Parachlamydiales bacterium | reverse complement strand
CCGAAACTTCGGAAATCCCTCCAAAAAAAGAGATCCCTCCCTTATAAAAGGGCACGCTGCTCAGGTGAAAAATATCGCGTAAATGATGGGCCTACTTTGGCTACAACTGGAGCAATGGAGGTAAGGGGGATCTGCTGAATTCTCTCTTTGCGCTCCTCTTCTCTTTGACATAGGCTGCAAAATCCCGCTTCGAGCTGTTTTTTGGAGGTTTTTTCATAGTCGAGCCCTTGGATTTGCTCATCAGAAAGGTGGCGTATAAAGAGAGGAGGCAGACGTGGTAGAGCTGCATTGACCTGGTCTATAGAAACGGCGTTTATCCTCTCTTTTTGCCGCATTTCTGAAAGGCTTTCATCACAAAATAACAGCGCAATGGACTCTTCCCCTATATCAGATAAGGGGATCTTCACATAGCAACTCAGAGGAATCTTTTGGAGCAGGTAGCCATAAGGCGACTTATTGATCGTATCTCTGAGCTGGTCCGAGGAAAGAAGGGCGTATCTTCTTTCTATTGTTGACTCATCATTTACTCCCCCTTGAAGGCATGCGCGGATCTGCTCTGCTCCCATCTTAGAAAAGTTGAGTTCCTTCACTTGATCATCGTCAAGTAGCCCATAAGCTTCCGGGATTATATTGGGAGCATGCAAATTGAGATAGCCACAAGACAATAGACGTAATTTAGCCGCACTACAATCGAGAAGAGCTCTATTAGATACGTAAGGGATAGGAATTCGGGCCAACTGTACGATTAGGCGGGGTTGTTTCGCAAAAATATGATTGAGCCTAAAGGTAAAAACACGAAGATCTTGACGTCCCCTTAGCTTCTCTTGAGGGATCGAAATGAACTCCTGGTCTGTGATTAACGCATCGGCAAGGGGCGATCGATGGAATTGGCGAACCGTGTTCTCCAATTGCAAAAAAATCAAGGAAACCTCTTCTAGAATTTCATAACTAATTTCTTGAAGTCTGGGAAAAAAGGGGAAGTGTTCTTGATCTATAAGCTCAATATTGCGTCTCAACTCCAGTTTATCGATCAGCTCTTCGCGCATGGGATCTCTTTCCATGGAACGAAGATCTCCTAACGTAAGAGCTGCACATAGAAAAGAATCGGGAAATGAGGTTGGCTCATCGATTATGCTTCGGCAATGCTGAATCTTTAGAACAACATTTTGAAACCGATCATCATCAAATAGAGGTTGTATCTGCTGATCGTCTCCCGTTCGCTCGGTTAGAAAACCCCGCGCAATACGTCCAATCACATCGGTCAAAGCTGCCACATTCCACCCCTTCTTAATAAAATTTAAATTTAATCTTAAAGAGGTTTTGCGTCAACTCGGGTAAGTTCTGCTGTAAAGATATAGAGAAAAATAACAGGATATTTTCGAGTTAAAAGAAGACGCCTATTTTGCCCATTACTTGTTGGTATCTATAGGTGCTATCGATGGTGAATTCTCCTTCGTAGCTCAAAGAAAAAAATGTGTCGTTTTTGGCTTTGAAAAAGAGGTCGATCTCGGGAGAGAGCATATTTTGCGCTCGAGTAAAGGAAACAACGCTAAATGAGCCGGGAGCCCCTATTATCGTGGCCGTTACATCTCCAGTTCCATAAGGTTTATCTAAGATATAGCTCATCGATTCGCGTAAAATGCAAAGGCCCCAACCTCCCATCCAGGTTTGATAACTTCGCAGGCCCGTTTCAAAACGGAGCATTACCGATGTTTTACTAAGACTTTTCATGTTAAAGGGGGCGGCATTCTTTTCTGCCCATCGCTCTTCAAAATTACAGACGGGACTTAAAAAGGCGTAGGGTTCGATGGTGCCCCATTTGAAATTGAAATCGTAGCCCGTTNNAGCCGTTGTGTGTATTGACGGCGGTCTTATCAAATCCCGGATAGACGACTCGGCGGCGAATCGCAAATCGATCAAAGGCCCCCCACGCGGAAAGAGAGATATAGGCATCGTCAATATAGCCCGTTCCATATAGGCCGGCGACATACAATTTGACGGCGTCTTTCCCTGTGTGTTCTTCCGTAGCGATGTGGGTGTGGGCATAGCCTGCAGCTCCTCCAATGAAGAGATTGGGCCATGTATGATCGAGCCCCACAAGACCTCCTCCTGTTTTCGCTTGGAAGGAGGGATTTTGATTTTGCGCTCCTTGCTGGGAAAATTCGCCAAAGCCGCTAGCCCAAAAAGCGTTATTTCTTTCGAGAGGTCCTGTCTGCTCTTGTACGCCTCTTTTGCTGAAAAAATCGAGACCGGCTGCCGTTAACGATTTATATTCTTCGGGGTTCCCTTGCAAGAAAAATTCGGAGATCTCTTCTTGCCGGGAGATTAGTCTAGAAAATCGCTGGTCGAAAGCTCGTAGGGCGGCGATTCTGTTGATAGCGAAGAGCGTCTTTTGCGAGGTAAAGGTGGCGAACGAGTTGCGAGAGGGCGAAATCGAATTTAAGGCGCTTTGTAGTTGCAGAACGGATAGGTTATCCAAAGCCATGATTTGAGCTTGGATAAACCGGAGCAAATTAATCGAATTTAAATAGTCGGCAATGACCGCTGCGTTTCCGTCGATCCCCGGATAGGTTACCTGGGGGATATATAGCTCTACGCGCACGGTTAAGCCCACGTATTGTATGCGGGCAGGAAAAATGGAATTCGTTAGCTGCAAGGCGCTGTATTGCCCAGAAAGAGCGGCCGCGTCGAGCACTGTGAAAAATTGTCCCGCAAAGTAGTTATCCCCATTGTCAAAGATCATGCGCAAGATTCCATTCAAAGAGGCCGATCCTGCCACATCAACTAAAGAGGAGAGCCCTGTGTCATTCGCTTCGATTTGGGTGATGCTCCCTGCATTCAGGACTAAAGAATCGAGATGGATGATTCCGATCGAATTTCCTGGATACAGGGTTCCGCCGCTTTGAACGGTGACAGAGGCGCCGATGGTTCCTGTCCCTTTCAGGGTCCCCCCATTTTGGACGGTGGTGTCGCTGACGATGGACCCATTGATGGAGAGGCTCCCGCCGCTGATCTGCGTAGTGCCTGTATAAGAATTGGCCGCGGGCAAGACAAGGGTTCCCCTATTGGTTTTAGTTAAACCGCCCGGTCCTGATAAAGGTAGAGCATAGGTGGCTGTAATCCCATTGGGAACGTCGATACCGCTGTCGTCATTTAGATTTCCTAGCCGATTGATCGTCGAATTGCCAGTGATTTGGAGCGTGCCTCCATCGAAATTGATGGGAGCCGCGGGAGAGGTTAACCCTAAATTGGTATCGTCGGTCACACTGAGCATTCCTAGAGAGATCGTCGTCGCGCCTGCGTAGGTGTTTGTGTTACTTAAAATTAACGTTCCCGCATCTGCCTTAATCAATTCTGCGGGGCCTCCAATGGCTCCGGAATAGGTGGCAGTAGCTCCTGCCGATACGCCTAAGGTGGCATTGGCATTTAAAGTGGCGATTCGGTTGATTGTGGTCGTCCCTGTGATTTGCAGATTGCCGCCGTTGAAGTTGATCGCAGAGGCGGGAGAGGTTAGCCCTAAATTTGTATTGTCGGCGACGCTCAAAATCCCTTGGCTAATAGTCGTGGGGCCGCCGTATGTATTTACGTCGGTTAAGATAAGAGTTCCGGTGTCGATCTTTGTCAACCCACCCGTTCCCCCGATGGCGGAAGAGTAGGTCGCCGTGATCCCTGTGGGGACAGAGATCGAACTATCTGTGTTGATTGTCCCTATCCTTGCAATGGAGGTATTGCCAGTAATCGCGAGAGTTCCCCCGTTAAAATTGATAGTCGAAGAGGTGAACCCGAGATTGATGTTATCAGCAACGCTTAAGGTACCTCCAGAAATCGTCGTCGTCCCTTGATAGGTGTTCGTGCCGCTTAAAATTAGCGTCCCTGTATCGATTTTCTCTAAGCCTCCAGAGCCCCCAATGGGAGAGGAATAGGTCGCTGTGATGCCGGCCGCTACGTCTATGGTGCTATTGGTATTGATGGTGCCGACTCTAGGAATCGTTGTGTTCCCTGTGATCGCAAGCGTCCCCCCGTTGAAAATAATGGCGGACGAGGGCGATGTCGATCCTAAATTTATGTTACTGGCAACGCTTACAACCCCGGCAGAAATCGTCGTCGCCCCTTGATAGGTATTCGTTCCACTTAAAATGAGGATTCCTGGACTTATTTTGGTTAATCCCCCCGCTCCACTGATAGGAGCCGAGTAGGTGGCTGTAATCCCCGTGAGGACATCAATTGTGCTATCTACATTGATCGTCCCGGGTCGGGGGATCGTTGTGGTTCCTGTGATTTGGAGAGTGGCTCCATTGAAAGTGAGCGGGGCGAGAGAAGAGCCGAGATTTGTGTTGGAGACGATGCTTAAGATCCCTGCAGAGAGCGTTGTCCCCCCTTGATAGGTGTTCGTTGCACTCAAAATAAGGGTTCCTGCGCTCGCTTTGGTAAGCGCGGCCGTCCCGCCAAGAGGAGAAGAATAGGTCGCTATAAACCCCGTGTCCACGCCAATTGTACTATCGGTATTGATTGTCCCGATTCGAGGAATTGTTGTAGTCCCTGTGATTTGAAGGGTTCCTCCGTTGAAATTAATGTCAGAAGAGGGAGCGCCTAGATTCGTATTGGCAGCGACGCTTAAGTTGCCCCCAGAAATCGTCGTCGTCCCTTGGTAGGTATTTGTGCCGCTTAAAATGAGGGTCCCGCTATCTATCTTAGTCAATCCTCCAGTTCCACCGATCGGCGCAGAATAAGTCGCCGTAATACCTGTCGATACGCCGATTGCGCTCGTAGAATTAATCGTTCCGGTTCGGTTTATTGTAGTAGCGCCGGTAATCTGGAGCGTCCCTCCACCAAAATTAATCGCAGAGGCGGGAGAGGTCTGCCCTAAATTTGTATTGTCGGCGACGCTCAAAATCCCTTGGCTAAT
>PLXF01000118.1 GCA_003151315.1 Parachlamydiales bacterium | reverse complement strand
ATATCCTGTTATTTTCTCTTTTTTTCTCGTGTTGACCCCATCTCAGGATCTATCAAATCTTTTTAATGAAAAACCCCTGGAGCTTCTCGGTATGCCTTGTGTTAAATAAGAATTGCGAATTGAAGAGCTGTAATTCATCACTGAGCACACTGAGAGCACAGAATTGCTTAAGCCATGGGGCAGAGATAGGCAGGAATATAAAAATTACCTATCCCGCTATTCGCCTTGCGCTCTTGCGTATCTTGTCCAATGGTTTAAGCAGTAGGCTTTTTTGGACGGGCAGCTTAGTCTGCGGAGCTGGGGATATTTTGGGTGGTTTGCATTTCGTAGCTATCGAAAGTGGTGGGAAGAGGGGAACTTTGTTGGACCCGCTTGGAAATTACCTTGCCATCTTTCATGAGGATGAAATAGTGGCGCTCTTCGAGCGTACGCGCGCTGGCATTGATTCGCTCAATGTATTCATATTCAACAGAACCGTCTCCCTTTTTATGGATCGCATAGGGCTTTCCGGCGGTGGCTACAACCTCTTCAGAGCTCGCTCCTACGGGGATATCGTAAAAAGAGGGCATGGTCATCAATGCGCCTCCCGTCCCACAGGCGCTTAGAGCCGCCACAATCATCCAGGAAAATCTTTTCACGATCCCTCTCCATTTTCTTGCGACTCATCAGGGCTGGAAGGGACCTCTTTCGATTTATGCCAAATCTTAGCTTCAATTTGGGTTCGAAATTGGTCAGAGGTGACGTATTCACCCCTCATTGTGTAACTTCCGTCGGGCTGCAAGGTATAGGTCTCATACCCTTCAAAATCGATTTCGCTATTGCGAAATTCCCAAGCGATCATCTTTTCATCAAAAACGCCGGTTCCAATAATTCGACCTACGTTTTGGTTTTCCATGTCGACAGCAAACGATTTTGCCTGAAAATCGTAGAACGACAGATCATTTCTCATCAGTTCAGAGAGGCCTTGGATTTGAATCTCCTGGGCGCACTGCACCTTACCTGAGAAATCGCGCGGATGGATCGCCCATGTCGTATTGAAGATCAGCTCTTCCTCAACCATATTGAGTAAGATCTTCCCCTCTCCCGACCAGGTTCCTGGATTAATGATAAATGAATGGTTAAACATCAAAACATAAACCTTCTGCTATGGATGCTTTGCAAAACTCCCAGGGCAGCCATGGTGGTCAATAAGGAACTGCCCCCATAAGTCACGAAAATCAGGGGGACCCCTGAAATCGGCAAAAGAGCGCACATCATTCCGATGTTGACCAGCACGTGCATGGCAAGATAGACCGCAAGGCCACCTGCNNGTCCTTGGCCATCACTGCTACCTGAAAACTACAATAAATCAAACCGTAAAAAAGGAACAGCAGGAATGCAAGCCCCACAAAACCAAACTCTTCTCCAAAGGCGGCAAAAACAGAGTCGGTATGGGCGGCTGGCAGCCACTTCCTTCCCGAAAATTCACTTTTATGCCACCCGGTTCCGGTGAGGCCCCCCACCGCAATCGCCGTTTGCGCCGCTTTTTGGTGGTATGTATCGGGGTTGAGCCTCTCATATTGGTATTCTTTTAAAACGGTGGTGAACACAGGGCGCATTTTTTCGTGGGATAAAACCCCTGTAAACAGGAGCAAAACAAAAAAAAGGGCCGATAGAGCACTCCCTGTTAAAAACTTTAAAATGCCCCGGTGCACTCCCGCAAAATATCCCATCGATAGGGCAATGGGAAAAAGGATTAGGGCTGTGCCTAAATCGGGCTGTTTTACAATTAAAAAAAAGGGGATCCCTGCTAGAAGTCCCATTTGCAACGCGGTCTCAAGCGTCCCCACAAAAGACCCTTTTCTCTCTAAAAACCATCCTAAAAAAATGACGATAATTAATTTTGCCTGTTCAGATGGCTGAAAACTGGCCACTCCGGGAATTCGATACCAACGATGCACATTTTGGATAGGGTTGACGAAGAAAAGGCCCAGCAGCAGGATCACCATACCGACATAGAGAACCAGGCTCCAATCGCGCAGCTTCCGATAATCAAACGCCGCCGCTACAAAAAAAACACCCCACCCTAAAAAAAACCACCGTACCTGCGATTTGACCAACGGCGTCCAAAAAATAAATTGCTCACTTTCTGGATTGGCGGTCATCGAAGAGATGACGAGGAGACTAATCGTCATCAATAGTCCAACGAGGGGGAAAATCCGAAAATCGATCCGGGATAAGGCGCGTGGGTTCCACATAAAATGGATTGTAAAGGGCGATTTCGTTAGAATGCAAGCATTGTGAAACAAATCCATTTACATGTAATCGATTCGACGAATACCTATGCAAAAGAGCACGTGGCTCAACTTGCGTCGGATGAAATTACCTGCATTAGCGCAGAAGGGCAAACAGCAGGTCGAGGCCGGTTGGGACGCCATTGGGTCTCCCCTGTTGGCGTAAACATCTACGCTACCTTTTGCTTTCAACTCCCCGCCCACACCCTGCATCTCACCTCGCTCGCTTTAGTAATGGCCTCGAGTTTGGCCACGGTACTCATCCACGAGGGGCTACATCCGAAAATTAAATGGCCGAACGACATTCAGCTGCATGGGAAAAAACTGTCGGGTATTCTGTGCGAGATCCAATTTATCCAAGAAACGGCGCAAATTTTTTTAGGAATTGGGATCAACGTCAATATGGAAGCGGAACATTTAGCCTCGATCGGGCAGCCGGCCACTTCGCTCAAGATAGAAACGGGAAATGTGTGGGACAAAAATGAGTTTCTGCAAAAACTGCAAAACCAATTTACGATCGACTTAGGTAAATTTAAACAACACGGTTTCGCCCCCTTTCATGACCTCTATGAAAATCTCTTAGCCTATAGGGGGGAAACCATTCGCTGTTTTGATGGAAAAAAACACTGGGAAGGGATCTGCCATTCGATCACAGAAGATGGGCAGCTAAATCTCTACCTGCCCAATCATCAGATGCACATCATCAGTTCGGGAGATCTCTACTGATTGATCCGTTATTTGAGAATTTCTTGAAGCTGCGTGTGTTGCTTCGAATCCATACATTCAGCTAACGGCTCAAATTTGTGAAAGGGTTTAAAAGGTGTATTTCCTATAATCGCCTCAGCCCATCTCTTTTTTCCTAAATCGGACATAACCATGTTTAGGCTGCCCAGAGGCCACGTATCGGGATCTCCTCCTTTCGCCTGTTTTAATAATTGCAAAATATTTGGAATAAACCATCCTCCTAAAGAATTTTTACATCTCAACGAAAGAAAGAACTTTTGAAGCTTCTTTTTTTCTAAGTCTGATTTATTTTTACTTAGCGTATCCAGAAACTCTTCAAGCTCTTTACGCTCTTCACCAAATTCACCTTTTATTATTGTTTCGAGACAACCTATATACTTTTGATAATCTTTATTAAGTACAAAACAATCTACAGCCTCGGCACCTTCTTTGTCGTACCGAGCCCTAACGTAATGCTGTTCAGGAATGAATCCCATAGATAAGAAAAACATATGCAGCGATACTACATGTTGTATTTTAAGGCTTCCCTGACATCCATTTTCGTAACTTTTTTGTACTATCTCACGAACCACTTCTGTCTCAATATCAAGACCCTTAAAGGGATTTTCAGGGAGACCAAGGCAACCAAGGCGACTAAGCACAAGACATTTTTTCCATTCATCACTAACAAATCCTTCATAGGGTACGCCCTTATCAACTCCAATCAATACACTGGGGCCTATCTGTTGGATTTGGCTGTCAGGCGGTGGCACGCTTGAAGATACAACAGAGCTAAGATTGCTCAGCGGGATTGGCTTATCTGTTTCGTTGCTTTGAATATCATCAAGACCATTAATATTTGTTGGAGGAACCGGCATCTCCTGTCTCTGAAGATTCTCTGTGCTCTGCTCAGGTACAGGTGCAGTTTGACGGTAAAACTGATATTGAGAGCGCAATCCGGCTTTAATAGCCAACATGATCATAGGAATGATTAATGTGAAATAGGAGAATATTTGTATTATTTTTAGAATAAGGGATTTTTGCGCTGCTTCGGTTGCTACAGGTACCTGTTTTATAGCTGCTGGGCTCTCCCGGAGAGCAAATGCCTTATTGCCCGAGATAAAAAAATAATCATCCACCCGTTCTATCGCTTTTTGGAGAGGCGTGGCATTAATAGTGTCTTTATAGCTCACTGGCGTCCAGTGGCTTATAGTTGGGATTGACATGGTTTTATTTCCTTTTTAATTTGTTTTTTATTAATTATAACTCATTTAAAGCAATAAAAACAGATATAAAAATTTTTTAATTTATTACAGAATTACAGACAAACTCGGGTGAACCCGGGCCCTTAGGATCTGCTGAATGGCAGATAGCGTTGAACCTGTTGATGAGTGGCATGTGGTGCATGACCCCTCATAGGAAATCATGACGTTTTTATCTTCTTGCAAATCCACCACTTTCACTCCCCCCGCATCCAGTTCCACATAGGGGCGGATCTCTTTTTCAATAACCTCTTCGATAATTTGGAGTTTTTGGTTTTTAGGAAATTGCTCCCAGCCGGGGATTCCACCAGGGATTTCTCCAAAGTCATGCTCGATCGGCGTGGCATCGTATTGCACGGTGTAGGGAATGTCTAAACATTGCTGCACCGCCAGATCAATCGCGCTGATCGCTTGGTTTAAATGGACAAAAGCCTCTTTGGGAAATGCGGGCTGATCTTTCCGGTCCCGCACATGCTGATCGAGAAGATCTGCCGTTATGCGGGAAACCTGGTCGTAATTTTTTCGGAGAGCTAACTCAGAAACGATCTCTCCGGCAGCGATGAGCGAAATGGGGCCAAATGCCTGGAACTTCGCATCGGCGATTACGCCATCCGATTCGTCAACGAGCCAATAGAAAGCCAAGCTCCCCTCTTTTCCCGTGACGAGTCTCATGTTTCTCTCTTGCGCATCGCTTAAGGTAAATTGTCCGGCAAAACGTAGACAATCGGCTTTTTCCCGCAACTTTTTACTAAAGAGCTCCCAATAGTGGGGGCGAATGAGCGTTTCTAAGGGCATTACAACACCCCGCTGTAGGTTTGCTGGTAATAGGTGACCGCTTCTTGCACGATCGAAATAGCGCGTCTAATTTCTGCTTCGGTGGTTTGGCGGCTGAGCGAAAAACTGACAGCCGATAGAGCGAGTTCTTTATCGATGTGCGCAGCTTGCAAGGTACGGTATAGATGGGGCATATAAGCGCCTCCTAGGCTCGCCATGAGTCCTTTGCGGCTTAATCTATACAGAAGGGCCTCGGCATGCACTCGAGGAAATGTGATCGGNNAGTATTGGGGAGCCTTAAGGCGTCGGTGAGAAGGGGTTGCGTTCCGGGAATTGCTTGGATGAGCAGAGTTTCCAATAGATCGCGCAATCGGGCCACTTCGAGGCCCATGGTATCAAAATAGAGCTGAGCCTGAGCGGCAGCGGTCGATAAGGCGACAAAGGAGGGGATATCAAAAGCTCCGCCTCGAAAACCACCTTGTTCAGAGCCTCCCAAAATCAAGGGGATAAGCGGCGCTCCCTCTTTAGCAAAAAGGCCGCCCGAGCTTTTCAATGCATGGATCCGATCTCCCGAGAAGGTTAAATAGTCGGCTTGGAGGTCGGAAAAAGAGAGGTAGAGTTTGCCGAGCGCATAGGTGGCATCCAAATGGAGAAGGGTATCCTTTTCTCGACTNNATCTCATCGACGGGCTGCACAACTCCGGTGAGCCCTTCGGCCATCGTCACACTCACTAGAGCGGTTCGGGGATTAATCAGAGCTTCTAAAGCAGCTAGATCGATTTGTCCCGATTTGTCGACAGGGGCAATTTTCACAAAGCAGCCGAGCTCTTCCAGTCTGTGGAGCATTTGCATGGTGGGAGCATCTTCTAAGCAGCTCACAATAAAATGGCATTTCCCCTCTTTACGCGCCTTTTCGATAAACGCGGTCCAGAGCACCTGATTTACCGCCTCTGCACCTGACGAAGTAAACACGAAGGTATCAGACGCATCTGCTCCCACTAAATCGTAGAGGCTCTGGTAGCGGGAATCTAAAGAGCCGATCGCTTCTTGCCCCATTCGGTGGGGAGAAGAGGAGGCGCCCCAATATTCGGTGAGGAAGGGCTGCATCCGCTCTAAAGCGGGTCCGCAGGGGCGTGTTGCCGAGTGGTTATCGAGATAGATCACGAGACCATGTACCTCGACTATAAATATAAATAAGGGGCTCTCCTGTGGAGAGTTCGAGCTGAACCACCTCTTCGGGGCTCAGGTTTTCTAAAAACATAATAATGGAGCGCAGAGAATTGCCATGCGCGGGGATAAAAACCGACTCCCCTTTTTCCAGATGAGGGATAATCTTTTGTTGAAAATAGGGGATGGTGCGGGCGGCGGTCATAGCCAAGCTCTCTCCATTGGGAGGGGCCACATCGTAGCTGCGGCGCCAAATTTTCACCTGCTCTTCGCCATATTGGAGAGCCGTCTCTTTTTTATTGAGCCCCTGTAAATCTCCATACATCCGCTCATTGAGTTCCCAGGCGAGATGGACCGGAATTGTGCTTTCGAGAGCCTCTTCGCTATGGATGTGCCCCCATTTCTCGATCTTCCCCGCTTCGGGGTGGAGAAAAACAGGCACCTTGCCGCTACTATGATGATTCATCACGAGAGCCAAAGTCATATGGGCTCTGACTAAGGTGGAGGTAAAAATGACGTCAATCGGTACATCCCGGATCTTCTTTCCTCCAGCGATCGACTCCTCTATCCCCTTTTCGGTTAGCGGAATATCGACCCAACCTGTAAATAAATTTAGTTTATTCCAGGCCGATTGGCCGTGGCGCATCAAAATCAATTTTGGATTTTCGGTCATAAGACACCTAATATTGTTTTAGAAGTTTATCAAAAAGGGGGTTTTATCTATACTCATTCCCCATATGGATAACAAAAGATTAAGCAAAGCCCTGGCCGCCGCTGGAGTCGCCTCCCGCCGAGCGTGCGAAGAGATTATATTTGCCGGTCGCGTCAAGGTGAATGGCAAAGTCATAAAGATACCTCAAACGCCTGTTAGCTGGGCGTCCGACAAAATCCACGTCGACGAGGTGTTAGTTACTGCTGAACAGAAAAAAGTTTATTATATCCTCAATAAGCCTCCCGGCTATCTCTGCACAAATGTGCGTCCCGGAAAACGGCCGATCATCCTCGATCTATTCAATGGCTCTGATGAGCGCCTCTTCACCGTGGGACGGCTAGATCGGGAAACAACGGGCCTCCTTTTAGTGACCAACGATGGACACTTCGCGAATCGAGTCATCCATCCCTCTTCCAACGTGATCAAAGAATATCTTGTCAAAACATTGCAAGAGATCGAACTCCACCACTTAGAAAGCCTCGCCGAAGGGGCCCGCCTCGACGNNACCAAGGTGCGCCGCGGAACGTTCAAAATTTGCGTGCGCGAAGGGAAAAAACACGAAGTGAGGATCATCGCTGAAAGGGCTAAACTAAAGATTGCTGAGCTGTCCCGAATCCGGATCGGCGGCCTCACTTTAGGACCCTTGCCGCTGGGTGAATTCCGCCGCCTCACAGAAAAAGATCAGAAATTGATTTTTAGTGGCTCATAAAAAAGTAAAAAATCGTTATACGACGCATTTTTTGCATTTTTCTGTTCATTTGCATAAACTGGCACAATAAATGCTGACGACTGCAACGCTATTCGAGGAACTTTTTTCTTATTTTGNNCGTGGAACATCGGCGCCAATGATGTAGCTAATGCCATGGGCACCTCTGTGGGTTCCAAAGCGTTAACTTTGCGTAAAGCGGTTATCCTCGCCGCCATTTTAGAGTTTTCGGGCGCCTTTTTTATCGGTTCTAACGTTTCAGAGACGATTCAAAAAGGGATTGTCGATCCCACTATCTTCACCGCCGATCCGATGATTTTCGTTTTGGGGATGATGGGCTCTCTATTGGCGACAGGAGCTCTACTGCAGCTTGCCTCCTACAAAGGGCTTCCCATTTCCACCACCCACGCAATTGTCGGCGCAGTGATCGGCTTTGGGGTTGTGATTGGGGGAATCGAGGCGATTTTTTGGCCTGAAGTAGGGAAAATTGTCCTAAGTTGGGTTTTATCTCCCGTTTTAAGCGGAGCTGTCTCCTTTTTTCTCTTCCGATTCATTCAGCGAAAAATTCTCCACGCTCCCTCTCCTATTCAAGCTATGCAAAAGCTAGTCCCCTATCTGGCTTTTTTCATCTTCACGACTGTATCCCTGATTCTGCTTCACCAAAGCTCCTCACAGTTCAACCTCCCCCTCACCGCCACCCTTTGCGCGTCAACTGCCGTGGGACTTGTCGGCTATTTTTTCAGCGCCAAATTGATCCAGCCTAAACTCGTGGCGATCAATGCAATCAACCTCTCTCAGTCGACGTCTGAAACAAACGTGGAAAAGATTTTCATCTCTTTGCAGATTGTGAGCGCTTGCCTAGTAGCTTTTGCCCATGGAGCCAACGATGTGGCCAATGCCATAGGACCCGTTGCGGCCGTGCTCAATGTCCTTAAAACCCAATCGCTCAGCGCAAAAACTTACATCCCCACGTGGCTGTTAGTTCTGGGCGGAGGGGGCATTGTGATCGGTCTTGCCACTTGGGGTTGGCGGGTCATCGAAACAATCGGGAAAAAAATTACAGAACTTACCCCAACACGGGGATTTTCAGCCGAATTCGGCGCTGCGATCACCATCCTCCTCGCCTCCAAAATCGGCCTTCCGATTTCAACGACGCACGCGCTTGTAGGCGCCGTCCTCGGCGTTGGGTTGACTCGAGGCATCGAAGCTCTCAACCTCAAAATGATCAAAGAGATCGTCGTCTCCTGGGCAGTCACAATCCCCCTCTGCGCCCTCTTTAGCGTGATCTCGTTCTATCTACTGAAGTGGATTGTACTTTGAAAAACGGCTTCTGATCAGATTTAAGATTCAATCTTAAATTTGTCAGACGTTTCTTCTGAATGAACTATAAATTTTTTAACCACAGAGAACAGAGAGCTCACAGAGGAAGAGGAACCAAGCTCTCTTCTTGAGGAACTCATTTCAGGAAATTACAAGTAGAACCTCAAAAATCGATGCCAGTGTTTTACACAAATATAATGCTTGATTTTTCTCTGTGAGCTCTCAGTTCTCTGTGGTTAAAAATTTATACAGTCTAATTTTTCTGAGAGATTAGTAGGATCTCGTCTTCCTTGAACTCTTGCTACTATTGCCGATATATCTGCTAGGAGGCCATTTTTGCGCCGGCTACGCCTGATGAAAATTCTGAGCGCAGATGGCCCTCAAAAACCGATTCTTGAATTACGAGCGGTGTAACTGCCATTTTTTTTGGAGGGCTTGGAGGCGTCCGCGCTTTTTGAAATGTTCTATCGCTTTATTGAATTGGGCCATTAAATACTCGTTTTGCCCTTTGATGCAGACTAGACGCAGTCCCGCTTGCGTGAAGGGCTGACCCACTATTTGCAATTGACCCGCATAGAAATCGTTCAAATAATTGCCCGCCTCTAGGCGATCGATTACAGTGCCGTTCAAACTCCCCTGAATTATAGCATCGAAGAGGGCGGGGATCGAATCATAAGAACGAACTAAAACATCCCCATATTTTTGCACTAAGAGTTGTGCAGGACTTCCCTTGATTACACCTACGACTTGCCCACCCATTTGTTTCAACTCGGAGATTTTGCTCTTAACTGACACAATGAGAACAGGACCCGTCTCGAGAATCGTTTTCGAAAAACCGTATTTTGCCTCATTAAAATTGTAGGGCATTAAAGAGGTTAAAATAGCGTTATATTTCTTGGCCGCAAGACCGCTGTCGATCGAGTCCCAATTCGCCGGCACCTTTTCAAACGGAATCCCTGTGTATTCGGAAACTTCGAGAAGGAGCTCATCGATATAGCCGTTTACATAGGGCTGCAAAGCGCCAAAATTTAAGGGGTACCACTCCGAATCGACGCCAATGCGCATTACATTAGAGCGCCCCTTAGCGCAACTGCAAGAAACAGCCACCAAGGAGAGGACAAAAAAGAGGAGTAAACGACAAAAGTGCATGATGGGAATTTTGCCTATTTTTGAAAATATACACAAGTTAGGATTTTCCAGCAGATTTACTTAAAAGCGCCAGAGAGATCGAGTATTAGGAATATCGGACTTGGCAACCTTTGAAATGGGCAAAGGATGCGAACTTGGAACTCGAAAAAACACTCAGAGTAAACAACTCCCGCCTAAAGGCGGAAGCTTTATAGTCAGTAAGTTACTGCTACATGCGTGCGGTTTACGGC